>CAXTTP010000214.1:0-5114 GCA_964247195.1 uncultured Sphingomonadaceae bacterium | reverse complement strand
TCGGCGCCTGCACCATCACCTCGCGCATCGCCGAGGGCTGGACGCGCTTGATCGCGGAGAGGAAATCCTCACGCGTCACCGACAGCTCGTCGAGCACCTCGGGCGGGATCGTCCGCTCCTCGAGGTTGAGCTTCGGCATGATCCGCCGGATCGACTCGATCGCCGCCTCGCGGGTGAGCGCGGCGAGGTCGGCGCCGACGAAGCCATAGGTGGTGCGGGCAAGCTCCTCGAGATCCACCGTCTGCCCGAGCGGCATGCCGCGGGTGTGGATGCCGAGGATCTCGCGGCGGCCGCGCTCGTCGGGCACGCCGACGACGATCTCGCGATCGAAGCGGCCGGGCCGGCGAAGCGCCTCGTCGATCGCCTCGGGGCGGTTGGTGGCGGCGATCACCACGACGTTGGCGCGCGCCTCCAGCCCGTCCATCAGCGTGAGCAGCTGGGCGACGAGGCGCTTCTCCGCCTCGCCGGTCACCTGGCCGCGCTTCGGCGCGATCGAATCGATCTCGTCGATGAACACGATCGACGGTGCCGCCTTGGTCGCGGCCTCGAAGATCTCGCGCAGCCGCTTCTCGCTCTCGCCATAGGCCGAACCCATGATCTCGGGGCCGGCGATGTGGAAGAACTCGGCGTGGCTCTCGTTGGCGACGGCGCGGGCCAGCCGCGTCTTGCCGGTGCCGGGCGGGCCGTGCAGCAGCACGCCCTTGGGCGGATCGACGCCGAGCCGCTGGAACAGCTCGGGGTAGCGCAGCGGCAGCTCGATCATCTCGCGCAGCTGGTCGATCGTGTCGCCCATGCCGCCGAGATCGTCGTAGGTGACGTCGGCGCGGCGCGCCTCGTTCGCTTCCTCATATTCGGGCCGGAGCTCGACCTCGGTGTCCGCGTCGATGTGGACGATGCCCTTGGGTGTGGTCGAGACCACGTTCAGGCGGATCTCCTGGAGTGAATAGGCCGGCGCGTTCAGCATCTGGCGGAGTTCCGGCGGCAGGTTGCCGCGCTCCACGCGCTGCTGGCCGGAAGTGGCGACGATGTCGCCCTGGGTCAGCGGCCGCATGCCGAAGCTGCGCTTGAGCGCCTGGGTCGATCCTTCAAGGCGCAGATTCTGCTGGGCGGGCGCGAATACGACCCGCTGTGCCGGCCGCGAATCGGCGCGGCGGAGCTCGACGAAATCGCCGGAGCCGACGCCGGCATTGGCCCGCTGCAGGCCGTCGAGGCGAAGGATGTCGAGCCCCTCGTCCTCGGCATAGGGGAGCACCGCGCGGGCCGGCGTCGCCCGCTTGCCGACGATCTCGACGACGTCGCCTTCCTTGAGGCCCAGCGCGTTCATCGTCGCGCGCGACAGGCGCGCGAGGCCACGACCGGAATCGTCCGGCCGGGCATTGGCCACCTGCAGGCGCCGGGGATTCCTGTCGTCTTCCGCCATCCCATCCATCTCCTTGTCCGGCCGAGATAAGGTGCCGCCGCGGTTATGCGATCCCGTCTCGCAAAAAAGCGATCGCGCCCTCGTCCCGATCCCGCTAGCGGCCGCACCTACGATGCGTGTTGTGCACCTGCGAAAGAAAATGCTAAGCTGGGTACAGGAACGGGCGGTTTCGGCCGCTGCGCAGGGAACTGGGGGCGGGCCATGGCCATCCGCACTGTTTGCGCCGCAGCAAAGATCGCTCCGCTCGTACAAGCCCCTTTCTTGCAGGAGACGTGGTGCGCCGCTTGCCGCCGCTGACTGCCGTCGAGGCTTTCGTCCAGGTTGCCCGGCTTGGTTCGGTCAAGGCGGCGGCGGAGGAGCTTGCCCTCTCTTCGCCGGCGCTCAGCCGCCGCGTGCAGGCGCTAGAACGCTTCATCGGCCGCGAGCTGTTCGAGCGGCGCCATCAGGCGATGCTGCTCAATGCCGAGGGCGAGACGCTGCTCGGCCGCGTTGCCCCGGCGCTCGATGCGCTCGCCAAGGCGATCGATGCGACGAACGGCGACTCCGAAATATTGCGCATGCGGCTGAGCGTGGCGCCGCTCTTCGCCTCGCAGCGCCTGATGGCACGGCTACCCGAGCTACGCGACCGCCATCCCGAGCTCCACATCGATCTCGACACCGCCGCGCACAGCCTCGCCCGGCTCGGCGAGGGCATCGACGCGACGATCGTCCTCGCCCGCGAGGTCGAGCCCGGCCTCTATGCGCGGCGGCTCGACCGTAACAAGATCCTCGCGATCGGATCGCGCGGCGATACCCGCGGCGACGATGCGCTCACCGATCCCGAGCAGCTGCGTGACAGGACGATCTACGTCCACCGCGACATGCCCGAGGCGTTCGCGGTGTGGCGAGCGGCGATCGGCCGGCCGACGCTCGAGCCGCGCACGATCGATCATTTCGATTCCGGCCAGCTGATCCTCGACGCTGCCGCACAAGGGCTCGGCGTCGCCTTCATGCTCGACAGCCATATCGAGGATGCGCATGACGACCGGCTGGCGAGCCTGTTCGACGTCGAGGTCGACAGCCCGTACAGCTATTGGTTCGCCTGCCGCCGCTCGTCGCTGTCGCGGCGGCCGGTGCGGATCTTCCACGACTGGCTGTTCGCCAGCGTCGCCAACGACGGCGCTGGCGCATGAACCGGCGCGGGATCAGGCGTCGGCGAGGATCTTCGCCGACTTGATCTTGCCTGGCGCCCGCGGCGGCTCCCCCTTCGGCAGCGCGTCGACATTCTCCATGCCCGAGACGACCTCGCCCCAGACGGTATATTGATTGTCGAGGAAGGTGGCGTCGTCGAAGCAGATGAAGAACTGGCTGTTGGCGCTGTTCGGGTTCTGCGATCGCGCCATCGAGCATACCCCGCGGACGTGCGGTTCGCGGCTGAACTCGGCCTTCAGGTCGGGCTTCTTCGAGCCGCCCATGCCGGTGCCGGTCGGGTCGCCGCCCTGCGCCATGAAGCCCGGGATCACGCGATGGAAGACGACGCCGTCATAAAAACCCTCGCGCGCGAGCTCCTTGATCCGGGCGACATGGCCCGGTGCGAGATCGGGACGAAGGCGGACGACGACATCGCCGCCCTTGCCGTCGTTGGCGTCGAGCGTCAGGACCAGGGTGTTCTCGGGATCGTCGGCCATGGGGGTCTCCTCTCGGCGATCGGTGTGGAAGGTGCCGGCCTCTAGGCCGCCTGCGCGGCGTCGACCAGCCCATATTCCGCGGCGACGAGCTCGTAGCTGCGTCGGCGGGCCGCGTGGTCGGGCAGGATGTTGACCAGCATCAGCTCGTCCGCGCCATATTCCTGCGCGACCGCGTCGAGCTGGCGGCGGACCTCGCCCGGGTTGCCCAGCACGGATCGGCGGCGGCGGGCCCCCTGTCCGGGACGTTCGGCGCGCCAGGCGAGCGCGGTCTCCACGCTCGGCACCTTGATCAGCTGACCGGCGATCAGATGCGCGAACATCATCGACGCGGGCGCCGCCAGCCGGCGCGCCTCCTCCATATCGGCCGCCGCGATCGTCCAGACCGCCGCCATGACATGCGGCTTGACGAGGCGGGCGGACGGCTTGAAGCGGCGGCGATACTGGTCCGCCATGTCGGCGCCGTCGGAGTTGATGAAGTCGGCGAAGCAATAAGGCAGCCCGGCCTCCGCCGCCCACAGCGCACTGTCCATCGACGAACCGAGCAGCCACACGTCCGGCGCACCGCCATTGCCGTCGGGCAGCGTCGCGTGCAGCGGCGCGAACGGGTGATCGGCGGGGAGGCCGTCGCCGAGATAGCCGAGCAGCTCGGCAAGGTTCGGCGCGAAATCGTCGACCGCCATCCGCCGCGAACGATCGCGCTGCAACGCGAAGGCGGTGCGGCCGTCCGAGCCCGGCGCGCGGCCCAGGCCGAGATCGATCCGACCCGGCGCCAGCGCGGCAAGCAGCCGGAACGTCTCGGCGACCTTGAATGGCGAATAATGGGGCAGCATGATGCCGCCGGAGCCGACCCGGATGCGGGTGGTGGCGAGCGCCACCGGCCCGATCAGCGCCTCGGGCGCCGCGCCGGCCAGCGCCGGCGAGGCATGATGCTCGGCGAGCCAGTAGCGGTCATAGCCGAGCGCGTCGCAGGTGCGGGCGAGATCGAGGGTGTTGGCGAGCGCGTCGGCGGCGGTCATGCCGTCGGCGATGGGCGACTGGTCGAGCACGGAGAGGCGATAATGGGCCATGTTCCCCATCTAGTGCGCGGCGACGGAGATGAAAGGCTTGTCAGCCGTGCGAGACAGGCTGACAGCACGAACCGCGCACCCTAGGGAGGGCACGACTCCCAGACCGAGGGCGGCCAGCGATGAGCGAAACCGAGACCGAGACGCCCGAGGCAGTCGCCGAGACCAGCCTCGACGAAGACGACCGGCTGAAGCCGGAGTTCGTCGACCGGGTGATGGAGCGCGTCGAGGCGGGTGATGCCGAGGGCGCGCGCGAGCTGGTGGCGCCGCTCCACCCCGCCGACATCGCCGACCTGTTCGAGTTGGCGCCGTCCGAGACGCGCCGGCCGCTCGCCGCCGCGCTCGCGGACCTGCTCGACGGCGACGTGCTCGCCGAGATGAACGACTGGGTGCGCGAGGAGCTGATCGACGCCCTCGGCCCGCAGGAGCTCGCCGAGCTCGCGACCCAGCTCGATACCGACGACGCCGTCGCGATCATCGAGGACATGGAGGAGGACGACCAGCGCGCCGTGCTCCGCGCCATGGAGCCCGACGACCGCGCCGCGATCGAGGAGGCGCTGAGCTACCCCGAAGAGTCCGCCGGCCGCATCATGCAGCGCGATCTGATCGCGGTGCCGGAGCATTGGTCGGTCGGCGACGTGCTCGACTATCTGCGCAGGAACGAGGACCTCACCACCGATTTCTGGGAGATCTACGTCGTCGATCCCGGGCACAAGCCGGTCGGCACCTGCAAGCTTTCCTGGGTGCTGCGCACGCCGCGCGCCGTCGCCATCGCCGACGTGATGATGCGCGAGCAGACCCTGATCCCGGTCGACATGGACCAGGAGGAGGTCGCGCTGCGCTTCCAGAAATACGCGCTGATCTCGGCCGCCGTGGTCGACGCGTCCAACCGGCTGGTCGGGATGATAACCGTCGACGACATCGTCCACATCATCCAGCAGGAGGCGGGCGAGGACGTGCTGC
>CAXTTP010000213.1:0-5177 GCA_964247195.1 uncultured Sphingomonadaceae bacterium | reverse complement strand
GATCGAGGGCACGACCGTCGCCACCAAATACGGGCCGATGAAGACCGACCACATCCTGTTCATCGCATCGGGCGCGTTCCATGTCGCCAAGCCCAGCGACCTGCTGCCCGAGCTGCAGGGCCGGCTGCCGATCCGCGTCGAGCTGAAGGCGCTGACCGAGGCCGACTTCGTCCACATCCTGCGCGACACCCGCGCCAGCCTCACCGAGCAGTATCGCGCGCTCCTCGCCACCGAGGGCGTGGCGATCGGCTTCACCGACGATGGCGTGACCGCGATCGCCCGCATCGCTGCGGAAGTGAACGGCAGCCTGGAAAACATCGGCGCCCGCCGGCTGCAGACGGTGCTTGAGAAACTGCTCGAGGAGGTGAGCTTCGACGCCGAGGACCGGCGCGACACGACGCTGGACGTGGACGCCGCCTATGTCGAGAAGCAGCTCGCCGCGATCGCGCGCAACAGCGACCTGAGCAAGTATGTGCTGTAGCCTCCGGGCGGCGTTGACGGCGGGCCGCGTCGCCGGCAGACATCCCCGTGACCGACGGGGGAATGCCATGCGCCGAGCGTTGCGCGCCATGTTGCCGGCGCTGTGCCTGTTCGCGGCCGCATCGCACCGGGGCACGGTGGGCGATGCCGCGGCGCCGTTCACGCTCCGCACCTTCAGCGGCACTGAGGTCATGCTTGCCGACCTGCGTGGCGAGGTCGTCGTCCTCAACTACTGGGCGACCTGGTGCGGGCCGTGCCGGGCGGAACTGCCGGCGATGGACGCCTATGTCCGTGCCCACCCGGCGCGGGGCCTGCGCATCTTCGCCGTCGCCACCGAGGATTCGGTGCCCCCCTACCAGCTGAAGCCACTCGCGGCGGCGCTCTCCTTTCCGCTGGTGAAATCGTTCCGGAGCGCCGGCTACGGGATCATCGGCAACGGCGTTCCGACCAGCTATGTGATCGATCGCCGCGGGATCCTGCGCTACGCCAAGGCAGGTGCGTTCGACGCGGCGAGCTTCGATGCGCTGATCACCCCGCTGCTCGCCGAGCCGGCGCCTCCGCCCGCACCGGCCGCCGTGACGGCTCGCGCAGGCCCGCCGCCCCTCGACATTTAGGCGCGGCGCCGCCACAGCCGGCGGCCATGATCCACAACCTCATCGCCGCCGTCGCAGGCTGGATCGTCGCCGTCATCGCGGCGATGGGCTATGGCGGCGTCGCGCTGCTGATGGCTATCGAGAGCGCCTGCATCCCGCTGCCGTCCGAGATCATCATGCCGTTCGCGGGCTATCTCGTGTCGCTCGGGCAGATGAAGCTGTTCTGGGTGGCGACGGCGGGCGCGATCGGCTGCAACCTGGGCTCAATCCCGGCCTATGCGGTGGGTGCCTATGGCGGCCGACCATTCGTGGCGCGCTGGGGACGCTACGTGCTCGTGAGCCTCGACGATCTCGACCGTGCCGAGCGCTTCTTCGCGCGGTTCGGCAGCGTCACCGTGCTGGTCGGGCGGCTGCTGCCGGTAGTGCGATCGTTCATCGCCTTCCCGGCCGGCGTCGCGCGGATGAACCTCGTTCGCTTCCACATCTATACGTTCGTCGGCTCCTGGCCGTTCTGCTACGCGCTCGCGCTGATCGGTCAGAAACTGGGCGACGCCTGGCGCACCGACCCGCGGCTGGAGGCGGCGTTCCACAAGCTCGACGTGGTGATCGTCGCCGCCGTCGTGGCCGGGGCCGTGTGGTTCGTATGGCACAAGCTGCGCCGGATCCGCGCGGACCGGGCGACCGAGGCGCCCTGATCCGCGCGTAACCGCACTTCTCGTCTAGCGGCCGCCGGTCTTGCGCACGGCGCCCTTGTGGGTGCCGACGCCGCGCGGGCGGCGCGGCGGAAAGCGGCGGGCCTGCTCGGCGCCGGCGCCGTGGCGTTGCTCGCGGGGTCCGTCGTGGCGGCGTTCGCCGGGCTTGCTCGCCGGCGCTACCGGCAGCTTCGCCTTTTCGGCGACGAAGTCCTCCGGCAGCGGCAGGATCGCCATCTTGACGCGGGTCAGCTTCTCGATGTCCCGCAGGAAGGTGCGTTCGTCGTCCGCCACGAAAGCTATGGCGACACCCGCCGCGCCGGCGCGCGCGGTGCGGCCGATGCGGTGGACATATTGCTCGGAGACGTTCGGCAGCTCGAAGTTGAAGACGTGGCTGACCCCGCCGACGTCGATGCCGCGAGCGGCGATGTCGGTGGCGACGAGGATGCGGATCTCGCCCGAGCGGAACGCGGCGAGCGCGCGTTCGCGCTGCGGCTGGCTCTTGTTGCCATGGATCGCCTCGGCCAGGATGCCGGCGGCGACGAGGTTCTTCACCACCCGGTCGGCGCCGTGCTTGGTGCGGGTGAAAACGAGCGCGCGGTCGATCGGCTCGGAGCGGATCTTCATGACGAGCAGCGCCGACTTCTCGGCCTGGTTGACGAAGGTGGCGAACTGCTCGACCCGCTCGACCGTGGTCGCCTGCGGCGCGACCGAGACCTTGACCGGATCGCTCAGGAAGCGATCGCCGAGCTCGGCGATCGCCTTCGGCATGGTCGCCGAGAAGAACAGCGATTGGCGCTTCTTCGGTAGCAGCGCATCGATCCGCTTCAGCGCATGGATGAAGCCGAGGTCGAGCATCTGGTCGGCCTCGTCGAGCACGAAGATCTCGACGTTCTTCAGGCTCAGCGCGCGCTGGTCGATCAGGTCGAGCAGGCGGCCGGGAGTGGCGACGAGGATGTCGACGCCGGCCTGGAGCTGGCGGATCTGGCGATTGATCGGCACGCCGCCGAAGACGGTCATCACCGACAGGCGCAGGAACTTGCCATAGGCGACGAAGCTGTCGGCGATCTGGCTGGCAAGCTCGCGCGTCGGCGAGAGCACCAGCATCCGGCAGCCCTGCGGCGGCCGCATCTTGGCGTTGGTGGAGAGATAATGGAGCGAGGGCAGCGCGAAGGCGGCGGTCTTGCCGGTGCCGGTCTGGGCGATGCCGCACAGATCGCGGCCGTCCATCAGCGGCGGGATCGCCTGCGCCTGGATCGGCGTGGGCACGTCATAGTTCTTCGCGGCAAGCGCCCGCTGGATCGGCTCGGCAAGGCCGAGTTCGGAGAATTTGGTCAAGGTATAGGCTTTCGGTAAAGCGCGTGCGCCGGGTGCGAAGGCACGGGGCGCCAGCGGGTCTGTTCATGACAACCCGCGTGAAAGGGGAGCCTTGGGCTACAACGTCGCTTGCGGGGGAGCTCAGCCCTGCCATTTGGAAGCGGCAGGATATCACGCTGCTCCGTCCGGCGGGCGTCTGGCGCACGTCGACGTCGCAGTCATTATGGAGATGGTTTGGCCGGTTGGCAAGAGCGCCTCGCGACCAGGAGCGCCGACCGGGGTGCGATCCGCCTGAGAACTTGCCCGGACGATGCATGATATCGTACCCCGGTCTTCACTCACGGCGAACCGGTGGAGCTCTTCGACATGCTGGAGGATGAAGAACGGCAACTATCGTCCGCGGAGCCGACTGCCGACCAGTTTGAGCTTTACGCATTGTATCGCGAGTACATCAAGCATGAGGACGACCTGATGGGGAGCCGCCTCGGCGCTTGCCTCACGCTCACCTCCTTTCTTCTCGCCGCGTCGATGGTGATCCTCGGCTCGATGGTGAGCGTGATCGCGAAGATGGACGTCGATTCGAACCGGCTTGCGGTCCTGTTGCTGTTCGGGACGGGCATCCATGGGGTGCTGGCGTGGATCGGCCACTTCTCGGCGACCGTCAGATCCGAATCGATTCTGGCGGCGACCAAGGCGATCGGCCTGCTTCGCGACCAGGGCAACGAGACGTTCCGCGCGCAGATCGCATCCGGAAAGCTGCCACCCCTGACGAACGGCCGGCTCCTCGAACCCGACGAGATGCGCGAGCTTGAGAGCGGCCTCACGCTGATGCGGCACATCCCGAGAATGATGCAGCGGCTCTGGCTGGTGATCGGCGCCTCGCCGCTGCTCCTGCTCGCCGCGGTCGGCTTCCACCGGTTCGCATAGGTCGGCGCGGGCTGATCCCGGTGACGCGGTCGCGAACCCGCTTGATCCCGAGGGCCATACGGCCCAGATTGGGTTCATGTTCATCGAAACCGAACCCACGCCCAACCCGGCGACGCTCAAGTTCCTGCCCGGCCAGCCGGTCATGGAGGCGGGCACCCGCGACTTCGCCGATGTCGACGAGGCAGGTGCCTCGCCGCTGGCCGAGGCGCTGTTCAGCCTGGGCGACGTGTCCGGCGTGTTCTTCGGGCGCGACTTCGTCTCGGTTACGGCCGGCACCGGATCGGAATGGCGGACGCTGAAGCCGCAGGTGCTCGGCGTACTGCTCGATCATTTCGCGAGCGGCGCACCGCTCTTCAACGGCGGCGGCGCCGACGCGATCGAGGTCGCGCCGGATTTCACCGACGATCCGGAGGATGCCGACGTCGTCGCCCAGATCAAGGACCTGATCGACACCCGCGTCCGCCCGGCGGTGGCCCGCGACGGCGGCGACATCGTCTATCGGGGGTTCGACCGCGGCACGGTCTATCTGGCGATGCACGGCGCCTGCTCGGGCTGCCCCTCGTCGACGGCGACGCTGAAGCAGGGCATCGAATCGCTCCTCAAGCATTATGTGCCGGAAGTCCTCGACGTGCGCGCCGCCTGAGCGGATGGCTGCGGTCCGGCCTCGAACGGCGGTCGCGCCGCGCTGAGATGCGGACGCTCGCGATCGAGACCGCGACCGGCGCCTGCTCGGTCGCGCTGGTCGAAGATGACCGGATCCTCGCCGTGCTGCATGAGGAGGTCGGGCGCGGACACGCCGAACGGCTCGTGCCGATGATCGCGGAACTGCCGGACGGCGGCCGTGCCGACGCCATCCTCGTCGATTGCGGACCGGGAAGCTTCACGGGCGTGCGCGTCGGCGTCGCGGCGGCGCGCGGCCTCGCGCTCGGCTGGGGTGTGCCGGTACGAGGTTTCTCCTCGTTGGCGCTGATCGCCGCCGGCGGCCTCGCCGCAGATCCGGCACTGGCGGCTGTCGCGGTGGCGATCGGCGGCGGCCATGGCGAGCTCTTCGTGCAGCGCTTCGCCGCGCCGCCGCTGCGGCCGGCCGGCACTCTCGTCTCGCTGGCACCCGAGGCAGCCGCCCGCCTCGTCCCCGATCCGGTCGTGCTCGGCTCGGGCGCGGCGGCGC
>CAXTTP010000212.1:0-5193 GCA_964247195.1 uncultured Sphingomonadaceae bacterium | reverse complement strand
GGTTGTCGAGAGAGGCGCTCACGACGGCGAGCTGCCGCCGGCGCGCTCGACCAGGAGCGACGGCCCGGTCCGGGCGGCCGCCGCTGCGACCATCCGCCGGACCTCGGCCTCGCGCGAGCCGACCGTGCCCGCTTCCCCCTGCACCACCGCCTCCGGCGTATAGACGCTGTGCGACTGCTGCCGGGCGGCATAGCCGCGCTGGAGCCGGGTGTTTTCCTCGCGGGCGAGCGTGTCCTTCCAGCCTAGAGCGTCCCAATAGGTCACCGGCCGGGTAATGGCGACGACGCCCGGATCCTGCGCCAGCCGGGCCAGCGCGGCATCCGCCGGCGGGCAGGAGGAACAGCCCTGGCTGGTGAACAGCTCAATTGCAACCGGCGCGGAGGCTGCCGGCGTCGCGGCCGCCACCATCAGCATCGCTATGATCCCGCGCATCACCGCTCTCCCGCCAACATACTGCCGGTTGCGCCCAAACCGGCGCGAGCTCTTACCCTATTCCTTGCCGTAGAGGCTGAGCCCGCGTGGCATCCGCTTCGGCGGACGGCCCGAGAGCGTCGCGTCGACCGCCTCCAGCGCATCCAGCAGGTCGCGCTGGCTGTACGGCTTGGCGAGGCAGCCGACCGCCAGCGCCTGCGCCTCCAGCGGGCACATGCCGGTCACGAACAGCACCGGCATGCCCCGTTCGCGCGCGGCATAGGCGACGTCGATGCCGTTGCCGTCGGCAAGGTTCACGTCGGCGAGCACGAGATCGATCTCGTGCGCGCCGATCTCGCGCACCGCATCGGCGACGCTGTCGACCGTCGCCACCACCGTGAAGCCACGGTCGGTGAGGAAATGCTCGTTGTCGAACGCGACGAGCGGCTCGTCCTCGACGATCAGCAGCCGGTTGAGAGTCCGTTGACGCTTAGCGAACAGCATCGGTCGCCACCCTCCCGGCGTCCCGCGCCGCGTCCGCGCCGCTTGACGACACCGCGCTTTCGGCGAAGCTTGCCGCCTCATCCCAATCGGCGGAGCATCCCGTGGCCAAGCGGCTGACCCTGTTCATCCTGATTGCCATGGTGGCGGGCATCGTCATCGGGCTGATCCTGAACCGGGCGGTGGCCGATCGGTCGGACATCGTAACGATCACCGGTTATCTTTCGATCCTCACCGATCTCTTCCTCCGGCTGATCAAGATGATCATCGCGCCGCTGGTATTCTCCACCCTGATCGCCGGCATCGCGCACATGGGCGATACGACCGCGCTCGGCCGGATCGGCATCCGTTCGCTCGCCTGGTTCGTGGCGGCCAGCCTCGTCTCGCTCTCCCTCGGCCTGCTCCTGGTGAACCTGCTCCAGCCGGGCGCGGCGCTCGGCCTGCCGCTGCCCGACGTCGCCGCCGCGAGCGGGGTGGAGCGCGCCAGCTTCACGCTCAAGGATTTCGTGACGCACCTCGTGCCCAGATCGGCGATCGAGGCGATGGCGAACAACGAGATCCTGCAGATCGTCGTCTTCTCGATCTTCGTCGGCGTCGCGATCACCGCCGTCGGCGAACGCGCCGCGCCGGTGGTGCGCGGCGTCGAGGGGCTGGTCGCGATCATGCTCCAGATCACCGACTATGTGATGCGCTTCGCGCCGGTCGCCGTGTTCGCGGCGGTGACGAGCGCGGTCGCCGAGCAGGGGCCGTCGATCCTCGCCACCTTCGGCTATTTCATGGGTGGTTTCTATGCCGGGCTCGTCCTCCTCTGGCTGCTGCTGTTCGGCGCGGCGCGGGTGATCGCGGGGCCGGCCGGCGCCGGCCTGTTTCGCTATGTCCGCGAGCCGATGCTGCTCGCTTTGTCGACCGCTTCGTCCGAGGCGGCGTTCCCGCGTACGTTGGAGGCGCTGGAGAGGTTCGGCGTGCCGCGCCGGATCGCGAGCTTCGTGCTGCCGCTCGGCTATTCGTTCAATCTCGACGGCTCGATGATGTACTGCACCTTCGCGACGATCTTCATCGCCCAGGCCTATGGCATCACGCTGACGCTCGGCCAGGAACTGACCATGCTCCTGCTGCTGATGGTGACGTCGAAGGGCATGGCCGGCGTGCCGCGCGCCAGCCTCGTCGTGATCTCGGCGACGCTGGCCTTCTTCCACATCCCGGAGGCGGGGCTGCTGCTGATCCTGGCGGTCGACCATTTCCTCGACATGGGGCGCTCCGCGACCAACGTCGTGGGCAACGCCGTGGCGAGCGTCGTCGTCGCGACATGGGAAGGCGGGCTGCTGCCCCGCGCCGCCGCCGAGATCGAGCCGCCGCACGCGCCTGCCCATTCCGGCTGACGCGACCGCACTGGCAAGCCGCCGGCCGGCGGACTAGGGAAGCCCATGCCCCCCGACCAGAAACCCCGCCGCGAACCCGATCGGCCGCTCCGCGCCGTCAAGGGCGAGGGCCAGCGCATCGCCAAGCTGCTCGCCCGTGCCGGCGTCGCCTCGCGGCGCGAGATCGAGCGGATGATCGAGGCGCGGCGCGTCGCCATCGGCGGCGTCGCGATCGAGACGCCGGTGACGATCGTCACGTCGCTCCACGGCGTCACCGTCGACGGCCAGCCGGTGCAGGCGCCGGCACCCGCCCGCCTGTTCCGCTACCATAAGCCGCCGGGGCTGCTGACTGCGGAACGCGACCCCAAGGGCCGGCCGACGATCTACGACCGGCTGCCGAAGGAGCTGCCGCGGGTGATGCCGGTCGGCCGCCTCGATCTTAACACCGAAGGGCTGCTGCTGCTCACCACCGACGGCGAGCTCAAGCGCCAGCTCGAACTACCGGCGACCGGCGTCGAGCGCAGCTACCGCGCCCGCGCCTATGGCCCGATCAGCCAGGCGCAGCTCGAGGACCTGATCGACGGCGTCGAGATCGAAGGCGTCCGCTATGGCGCGATCGATGCCAATCTGGAGCGCCGCACCGGGACCAACACGTGGATCGAGATGCGGCTGAAGGAGGGCAAGAACCGCGAGGTCCGCCGCGTGCTCGAACATCTCGGCCTGCAGGTGTCGCGGCTGATCCGCACCGCCTACGGCCCGTTCCCGCTCGGCGATCTGCCGGTCGGCGCGGTCGACGAGATCCGCCAGCACGACCTCGTCGCCTTCCGCAAGTCGCTCCGGTGAGCTGGCGGTGAGGATCATCGCCGGCGCCTGGCGCGGCCGGCCGCTGCTCGTGCCCGCCGGCGCCACCACCCGGCCGACCGCCGACCGCACCCGCGAGGCCCTGTTCTCGATGCTGGCCAGCCGGACCGGATCGTTCGAGGGGCTGCGCGTGGCCGACCTGTTCGCCGGCACCGGTGCGCTCGGGCTGGAGGCGCTGTCCCGTGGCGCCGCCCATTGCACCTTCGTTGAGCACGACCGGATCGCACTCGATGCGTTGCGCGGCAACGTCGCTCGGCTCGGCGCGGCTGCCGAGGTGCGCGCGCAATCGGTCTCGAGCCTCGGCCCCGCGGTGGCGGCGTTCGAGCTGCTGCTGTTCGATCCGCCCTATGACAGCGGCGGCGCCGGCGCGCTCATCGAGCGGCTGACCCGGCTCGGCTGGGCCGCGCCGGCCGCCTGGGCGAGCATCGAGACGGCGCGGAGCGAGAGCGTCTCGGCAAGCGGCTGGTCGGTAGATGCCGAACGCGTCCACGGTCGCGCGAAGCTGACGCTGCTCCGGCGCAACCCCTGATCGACCGGCCGTCGCCCGAGGATGGCGTGCCCTACTGGCCGGTTGTCCCTGGCTTCTCCGACGGCACCGGCTCTCCCGCCTTGTGCGGCTTGGCCTGCACGTCCGGGGACGCGCGTCCGCCGGCGCTGGTCGTCGCTGCCGCCGCGTTACCAGCCTCGGTAAGCGCGGCCTGGGCCGTGGCATTCACCTCGCCGACGTCGCCGGCGTCCTGCATGGCGTCGGCGGCATTGTCGAGCACCGCGGCGGCGGCCGGATCGCTCTGGTCGGCGGCGGCGTGGAGGTTGTCGGCGGCCTGATCGCTCGCGGACTTGCCGCCACCGCAGGCGCTGGCGAGAAGAAGGACGGCGAGGGCTGGAACGGCGGCTTTCATCATGCTCTCCTGCGGCTGGAGGAGGAGGAACGACGCGCACGCCCAAGGGTTGCCCTGATCCCCGCCGTTCCCTAACTGTTCACCGATGAGTCCCGCCGCGCCCGCCTTGTCGCCGGAGCCCGCTTATCTGCGCGGGCTGAACGCGCCGCAGCGCGAGGCGGTGCTGACCACCGACGGCGCGGTGCTCGTCCTCGCCGGCGCCGGCACCGGCAAGACCTCGGCGCTCACCGCCCGCCTCGCCCACCTCGTCGCGACGCGGCTGGCCTGGCCGTCCGAGATCCTGGCGGTCACCTTCACCAACAAGGCGGCGCGCGAGATGAAGGAGCGTGTCGGCCGCATCCTCGGCGACATGGTCGAGGGCATGCCGTGGCTCGGCACCTTCCATTCGGTCGCGGCCAGGATGCTGCGCCGTCATGCCGAGCTGGTCGGGCTCCAGTCGAACTTCACGATCCTCGACACCGACGACCAGCTGCGCCTGCTCAAGCAGCTCGTCGTCGCTGCCGACCTCGACGAGAAGCGCTGGCCGGCGCGGACCCTCGCCGGGCTGATCGATCGCTGGAAGAACCGCGGCTGGACGCCGGCCGAAATCGATGCGGCCGAGAGCGAGGCGTTCGCCAACGGCCGCGGCAAGGAGCTCTACGCCGCCTATCAGGCGCGGCTGAAGGCGGTGAACGCCTGCGACTTCGGCGATCTCCTGCTGCACATGCTGACGATCCTGAAGGGCCACCGCGACGTCCTGGAGTTCTATCAGCAGCGCTTCAAATACGTTCTGGTCGACGAGTATCAGGACACCAACAGCGCCCAGTATCTGTGGCTCCGCCTGATCGCACAGGCGCGCCGGAACATCTGCTGCGTCGGCGACGACGACCAGTCGATCTATTCCTGGCGCGGCGCCGAGATCGAGAACATCCTGCGCTTCGAAAAGGACTTCCCGAACGCCCGCGTGGTGCGGCTGGAATCGAACTACCGCTCGACCAAGCCGATCCTCGGCGCCGCCAGCGGGCTGATCGCGCACAACAGCGGGCGGCTCGGCAAGACGCTGCGGACCGGGCGCAACGACGCGGATGGCGAGAAGGTGCGTGTCGTCTCCCTGTGGGATTCCGAGGAGGAGGCCCGCATGGTCGGCGACCGGATCGAGGCGGCGCAGCGCAACGGCCATCCGC
>CAXTTP010000211.1:0-5199 GCA_964247195.1 uncultured Sphingomonadaceae bacterium | reverse complement strand
CAAGATCGGCACGATCCGCGACCTAATCGCGTATCGCCGGCGGTACGATCATCTCCTGTCGAAGCGCGCCGAGCAGCGCTTCACCAGCAAGTGGGGTGGCGACTGGACGGCGATGACCTTCTACAACAAGGCGACCGGCACCGAGACGATGGCCCTGGTTAAGGGCCGGATCGATCCGGCCCGGCCGACGCTGGTGCGCATGCACAGCCTGTCTCCCTTCGCCGACGCGTTCGGCGAGCTGTCGCCGCGCTCCGGACTGCTCTCGCGGGCGATGGAGATGATCGGCGAGGACGGCACGGGCGTTGTCGTGGTCATCAACCGGCCGATGGCGAACGCCATGTCGCGGCACATCGAGGTGCGCGCCAAGGGCCTGCCGCCCGCCCAGTCCGACATCGACGAGCTGCGCGATTACGGTGTCGGCGCGCAGATCCTGACCGAGCTCGGCGTCCACGACATGATCCTGCTCACCAACACCCACCACACGCTCGTCGCGCTGGAGGGCTACGGCCTGTCGGTCGTCGGCGAGCGCGCGATCGACTGCGGCGGAGAGGATTGATGGCGCGCATTCTGATCGTCGAGGCGCGCTTCTACGACCATCTGAACGACCTGCTGCTCGACGGCACGCGCGCCGCGATCGAGGAGGAAGGGCACCGCCACGAGACGATCACCGTTCCCGGCGCGCTGGAAATCCCGGGCGCGCTGGCAATGGCGGCGGAAACGGGCCGCTTCGACGCCTTCGTGGCGCTCGGCGTCGTCATCCGCGGCGAGACCTTTCATTTCGAGGTAGTCTCGAACGAGAGCGCACGCGGGCTGATGGCGCTCAGCCTCGACGGGCTAGCCATCGGCAACGGCATCCTGACCGTCGAGACCGAGGCGCAGGCGATCGTGCGGGCGAGCCCCGACGCGATGGATAAGGGCGGCGGTGCGGCGCGCGCCGCGATCGCGATGATGGCGCTGAAGGAACGCTTCGCCTGAAGGCTTGCTGCCGGTCGGCGCGGCACGCCGCCCGGCGTCAGGCGGCGGCGTCCTGATAGGCCGGATAATCGACATAGCCGTGCGGGCCACGGCCATACCAGGTCGCGCTCATCTCGGCGGCGGTGACCGGCTTGCCGCCGGCAAAGCGGGCCGGCAGGTCCGGGTTGGCGATGAACGGCCGGCCGAAGGCGATCGCATCCGCCTCGCCGGCGTCTAGCGATGCCTGCCCCCGGGCCTGGTCGAAGTCCGAGTTCAGCACCAGCGGCCCGGCGAACACCTGCCTGATCGCCGGCGCGACGGGCGCCGTGTCGGCCTTGCCGAAGGTGCCGTTCTCGGGCGGCTCGCGCAGTTCCAGCCAGGCGACGCCGACGTCCGAAAGCGTCCGCGCCGCGAGTGGGAAAAGCGCATGCGGGTCGCTGTCGTTGACGCCCTGGATCTCGCCGTTGGGGGAGAGCCGCACGCCGGTGCGCGCGCCGCCCACCGCGGCGACGACCGCCTCGGCGACCTCGCGCAGCAACCGCACGCGGTTCTCGATCGTGCCGCCATAGGCGTCGTCGCGCAGGTTCGCGCCGTCGCGCAGGAACTGGTCGATCAGGTAGCCATTCGCGGCGTGGATCTGCACCCCATCGAACCCGGCCGCGATCGCGTTCCGCGCGGCATGGGCATAGTCGTCGAGGACCCGCGGGATTTCATGCAGGGCAAGCGCACGCGCCGGCTCGAACGGCGCCTTGCCGTCATAGGTATGCGCGTCGCCCGGGCCGGTCGTCGCCGAGGCCGAGACCGGCTGCACGCCGGTCACGCTCGAATGGACGACGCGACCCATGTGCCAGAGCTGGAGCGCGATCCGCCCGCCCGCCTCGTGCACGGCCTCGGTCACCGGCCGCCACGCCTCGACCTGCTCGTCGCTCCAGATCCCCGGTGCATAGGGCCAGCCAAGCCCCTCGCTGCTGATGCCGGTGGCTTCGGTGATGATCAGGCCGGCGCCGGCGCGCTGCCGGTAATATTCGACCATCAGCTCGGTCGGCACGTGCGTGCGGGTACCGCGACCACGGGTCAGCGGCGCCATCAGGATGCGATTGCGGGCCTCGATCAAGCCGAGGCGGATGGGATCGAAAAGCGAGGGCATGCGACAGGTCTCCGGCGGCGACGGGTCGGAGATAGGAGGCTACATGGCCGGATGCACGATTCGGCGGCCGCAATAAAAGCTATCCCGCGGCCAAGCGCGCCGCGCTGGGCGTTCCCCGGATTGCTTCTAGGCACGATCTGCCTCGCCTTCGGGCCGTGGCTCGTCCGCCTCGCCGACGTCGGGCCGGTGTCGTCGAGCTTCTGGCGCATGGCGATCGCGCTGCCGCTGCTGCTGCTGCTCACCCGCGCCACCCGCCAGCCTATCGGGCGGCTGTCGCGCGGGCTGTGGCTGCTGCTGGTGCTGGCCGGCCTGTTCTTCGCCGCCGATCTCGCCGCCTGGCACGCCGGCATCCTCCATACCCGCCTCGCCAACGCCACCCTGTTCGGCAATGCGAGCAGCTTCCTGTTCGCGATCTACGGCCTCGTCGTCGCCCGGCGGCGGCCGGGCCGCAACCAGCTTGCCGCACTCTTGCTCGCCGCCTTCGGCGTGGTGCTGCTGCTCAGCCGCTCCTACGAATTGACCCCCGGCAACCTTCCCGGCGACGGCCTCTGCATGCTCGCGGGCCTGTTCTATGCGGCATATCTGGTGGTGATCGATCGTGCCCGCGGCGTGTTGATGCCGTGGCCGACGCTAGCGGTATCGACGGCGATGGCGGTGCTGCCGCTGTTCGTGCTGGCGCACGCGCTTGGCGAGACCTTCTGGCCGGGCGACTGGCGGCCGCTGCTGCTCCTCGCGGTCGGCAGCCAGATCGTCGGACAAGGCCTGATCGTGCTCGCGCTTGGTGTCCTGCCGCCGATGGTGGTCGGTCTCTGTCTGCTGATCCAGCCGGTCGTGGCGGCGACGATCGGTTGGCTGGCCTATGGCGAGCGATTGGGTTTGGGCGATATCCTTGGTGCGATCGCGATCGCCCTCGCGCTCGTGCTGGTCCGCCGTTCGGACCCGGTTTCGCGCGCAGAGCCCTGAACTTGCTCCGCCGCCGGACAGGCTTATGGTGCCGGGCATGACCGACACCGCTCCTTCAGAGATGACACTGGACGAGCTTCGCCTCGCGCTCGCCCCGCTGCTGCCCGGCGAGGCGGCGTTCGATGGGTGGGGGGAAAAGGCGCTGGCCGCGGCCGCCGTGTCGCTGGGCGTCCCCGCCGACCGTGCGATGCTCGCCTTCCCCGGTGGTGCGATCGACATGATCGACGCCTGGTTCGCATCGATCGACACGGCGATGGTCGCCGCGCTACCGACTGAGCGGATCGTGGCGATGAAGATCCGCGACCGCATCCGCGCGCTCGTTCTGGCCCGTCTCGACGCTGCCGCGCCGCACCGCGAGGCGCTGCGCAGCGCGCTGGCGGTCCTGGCGCGCCCGGATCACGCGCTGCATGGCGCCAGGCTCGGCTGGCGTGCCGCAGACGCGATGTGGCGGCTCGCCGGAGACCGCGCGACCGATCTCGGCCATTACAGCAAGCGCGCCACGCTAGCCGCGCTCTATGGCGCCACCATCCTGGCATGGATGTCCGACGAGAGCGAGGATTGGGCCGAGACCCGTGCCTTCCTCGATCGCCGCATCGACGGCGTGATGCGGGTCGAGAAGCTCAAGGCCCGCCTCCGCCCGCATCCGGAACGGCACTTCAGCCCGGCGCGCTTCCTCGGGCGGCTGCGCTACCCGGCAGTTTGAGACTTCACGCCGCAAAGTTCACTGGCGCTTCATCCAGGATATTGATAATCAATCGCATCTTTCACATCGTGGATGCGAGGAAGCATTGCGTCTCGACGAACTGCCGCTCGGCACGCCTGCCCGAATCGCCGCGGTCGATTGGGCGGCGCTGCGCCCGCGCGAGGGGCAGCGGCTGCGCGAGCTCGGCTTCGATGAGGGCGTCGCAGTGGAGGCGTTGCATCGCGGCCCGGTCGGCAAGGATCCGATCGCCTGCCGGGTGGGCCGCATGACGGTCGCGATCCGGCGCGCGCACGCCGCCGCGATCTCGGTGGCGGCGGCGCCATGAATCCGGCGCCGATGGTCGCGCTGGTCGGCAATCCCAATGCCGGGAAGAGCGCGCTGTTCAACGCGCTCACCGGTGCGCGCCAGAAGGTCGGCAATTATCCCGGCGTGACCGTCGAGCGCAAATCCGGGCGGCTGGTGCTGGACGACGGCCGCCCGGTCGAGCTGATCGACCTGCCCGGCACCTACAGCCTCGATCCCGCCAGCCCGGACGAGCAGGTCACCCGCGACGTGCTGTTCGGCCGTCAGGAGGGCGAGCGGCTGCCGTCGGCGCTCGTTGTGGTGGTCGATGCGACCAATCTCGACAATCATCTCCGCTTCACGCTCGAGCTCGCCGCGCTCGGCCTGCCGACGGTCGTCGCCCTCAACATGGTCGACATGGCGAAGCGCGACGGGCTGGTGATCGATCCGGAGCGGCTGTCGCGCGAGATCGGCATGCCGGTGGTGCCAACGGTGGCGGTTCGCCGGCACGGCGTCGATGCGCTGCGCGCGGCGATCGGGGCGATGCCGCTCGACCGCCCCCGCCCGGCGGAGGCAACAGAAAAGGCCGAACTCGCCTCGCTCCAGCGCCGCGCGCGCGGCATCGCGGCGGCGGCGACCGTCGAGCAGCCGGCGGCGCGCCGCTGGACGCGCATCCTCGACGCCGTGGCGCTCCATCCGCTGATCGGTCCGGTGCTGCTCGCGGTGCTGATGTTCGTGATGTTCCAGGGCGTGTTCGCCTGGTCGGAAGCGCCGATCAGCTGGATCGAGGCGGGCATATTGGCGCTCCAGGATTTCGTCACGAACGCGCTGCCACCTGGTTTCGTGCGATCGCTGATAGTGGAGGGAGCGATCGCCGGCGTCGGCGCGGTGGTGGTGTTCCTGCCGCAGATCCTCATCCTGTTCTTCTTCATCCTGCTGCTGGAGGCATCCGGCTACATGGTTCGCGCCGCCTTCCTGATGGACCGGATGATGGCCGGCGTCGGGCTTTCCGGCCGCGCCTTCATCCCGCTCCTCTCCTCCTTCGCCTGCGCCGTGCCGGGGATCATGGCGACGCGCACGATCGACGATCCCAAGGACCGGCTGACGACGATCCTGATCGCGCCGCTGATGACCTGCTCGGCGCGGCTGC
>CAXTTP010000210.1:0-5239 GCA_964247195.1 uncultured Sphingomonadaceae bacterium | reverse complement strand
GCGTCATCCTTTCGGGTTTCGGCAGCGATGGCCCCGCCGGCATTGCCGCGATCAAGGAGGCCGGCGGCCTCACCCTGAGCGAGGCGGAGTTCGATCACCACGCCAAGGCGGGCATGCCGCAGAGCGCCGCCGCGGGTGGTTTCGTCGATACCGTCCTCAAGGCGGAAGACATGCCCGCCGCGCTGATCGATTATCAGCGGGTCAAGGCCAAGCTGTCGGTGCCGTCGGGACCGGATGCGGCGGAGGCCGACCTCGCCAGTCGGCTGAACACGATCTGTGCCGTGCTCCACAGCCGCCTGGGCCGGGACTTTGGACAGTACAAGACGAGCACCCTCATGCGGCGGATAAGCCGCCGGATGCAGGTGCTGCGCGTCGACGATCCCGACCGATATATCGAGCAATTGCGGGCGTCGCCGGACGAGCCGGAACTGCTGTTCCGCGAGATCCTGATCGGCGTGACGCGCTTCTTCCGCGATCCGGCCATATTCGAGACGGTCGCAAAAACGGTCATCGCGAAGCTGATCAGCAGCGGAGAGACCGACGCGCCGGTCCGTATCTGGGTCCCCGGGTGCGCGACCGGGGAGGAAGCCTATTCGCTCGCGATCCTCCTGCGCGAGGCGTGCCTCCGGGTGGAGTCGCCCCGGCGGGTCACCATCTTTGCGACCGACATCGACGATCGCGCGGTCAACTTCGCCCGCGCGGGCCTCTACGGCGACGCCATCGAGGCGGACGTCGATGCCGAGTGCCTCGAGCGGCACTTCGTCAAGGAAGGTGGCCGCTACCGGGTAGCGAAGCATATCCGGGAGATGTGCGTCTTTTCGACGCATGATCTCGTCAAGGATCCGCCCTTCTCGAAGCTCGACCTGATCTCTTGCCGCAATCTACTGATCTACTTCGAGGCAGCGCTGCAGCAGCGCGTGATCGCAACCTTCCACTTCGGGCTCCGGACCGACGGCATGTTACTCCTGGGCCCATCCGAAACGATCGCCCCGGGAACGCGCCAGTTCAAGGTGATCGACAAGCGGAACCGCATCTATCAGCGGCTCGAGGGCTCCAGTGCGCCACGAGCGCTTCCGGCAGCCCGGGCGAAGAAGTCAGCGGCGTTGCCGGCGGTGGATGCAGCCGGGTCGGTCGACGATCAGGCGGCTCGCTTGATGGCCCAGTACACGCCGGCCTTCGTGATCGTCGACGGCCAGCACGACGTGCAGCGCTTTTCCGGTCAGGTCGCCAAGTTCCTGGAGCCGGTGAGCGGCAATGCGAGCTTCAATCTGTTCCGCCTTCTCCACGCCGATCTGAGGACACCGGCCCGCTCGCTGTTGCGACAGGCGGCAGAAAGCCATCGGCGTTTCGAGGAGCAGGTCGGCTTCAAGGTCGGCATGCGCCTGGAGACGATCAATCTGATCGCGGAGCCGCTGACCGAACCGGCTGGCGCCGGCAGCGTCCTGCTCGCGTTTCAGGAGGTGCCTCAGTCACTCTCACAGCCTGCGCAATCGGACAGCGGCGACAGCTTGGTGTCCCAAGCGGAGTTCCTCGCTGCTCGTGACAAGCTTCAGACCGTCACCGAGGAGCTGGAAACAGCCAACGAGGAACTGCAGAGTTCGAACGAGGAGTTCCAGTCGGTCAATGAAGAGCTCCACTCCACCGTCGAGGAGCTGGAGACCTCGAAGGAGGAACTTCAGTCGATCAACGAGGAGCTGCAAACCGTCAATGCGGAGCTCAACAATCGCGCGGAGAGCCTCGTTCGATCGAACAGCGATCTCGCCAACCTGTTCGATAGCACGTCGGTGGCGACGCTCTTCTTAGACAACGCCCTCAAGATACGCCGGTTCACACCCGCCGTCGCCGACATCTTCAATGTCCGCGAAGGCGACGAAGGTCGGCCGATAACGGATTTCTCGTCATTGCTGGCCGGCGATCCCCTCAGCCGCGACGCGGCGATCGTGCTGCGCGATCTCGGCTCCGTCGAGCGGGGGAGGTCGACTCGGGCGACGGCAAGTCGATCTATCTGATGCGGATGCGGCCATATCGCGATCTCAACAACGTCATCGACGGAGTGTCGATCACGTTGGTGGACATTTCCGAGCGAAAGCGGCTCGATCGGGATCGGGCGCATCTGGCGGCGATCGTGACTTCGTCCGAAGATGCGATAGTCAGCCATGATCTGAACGGCATGATCACGAGCTGGAACGTCGGCGCGCGGAAAATCTACGGGTACAGCGCGTCGGAAGTGTTGGGCCAACCGATGTCCATGCTGTTGGCGGACGCGCAAGTGAACGACTGGCCTGCCCACCTCGAGCGGCTGAGGCGCGGCGAATCGATCACCAGTTTCGACGTCAGTCGCATGGCGAAGGATCAGCGTCAGATCCATGTATCGCTGGCGCTCTCGCCAGTGCGCGACGAGAAGGGCGAGATCGTCGGCGCTTCGGCCGTAGCCCGCGACATTGCCGAACGAAGGGCTGCGGACGAGCGGGCACTCTTGCTGATGGCCGAGCTCGATCACCGGGTGAAGAACATCCTGGCGGTGGTATCCTCGGTCGTTACGCAGACTCTCCGCTCCGGCGGGCCGCTCGAGACGGTCTCGGCCGAGATCGAAGGCAGGATCATGGCGATCGCCCGCGCGCATAATCTCGTGACCGATCGTGGCGGTATCGAGGGATCGCTCGGCGACCTGATCGCGACAGAGGTGAGACCCTTCGATCAGCGGCGCGAGATCAGCATGACCGGGCCGATGATCGTCTTGACGTCCAGGGCCAGCCTTGCGCTCGCGCTGGCTATCCACGAACTTGCGACGAACGCGGCGAAATACGGCGGCCTCTCGGTCAGCGGCGGCCGGCTTGACGTCTCTTGGCAGGTGACCGGTGCCAGCGACACACCTCAGCTGGAGCTCGAATGGCTTGAGTCGGGCGGGCCTCCGGTCGCACGTCCGAGCCGGCGGGGATTTGGCACGAAGCTGATCGAGTCCAGCCTTGTTCGCGGACTTGGCGCTACCGTCAAGCGCGAGTTCCTCGAAGCCGGTGTCCGCTGCCGTATCTTCCTGCCGTTGAAGGCCGATGTCGGAAGCGTCCGACTCGGCAGCCCCGCAGCTGCTCGGCAGCCATGAGCTCGGATACCCGCACGTTCAGGGTCTTGGTCGTCGAGGACGAACCGCTCATCGCGATGGTCGTCGAAGATGCGCTGGAGGCTCTCGGTTGCGAGATCGTCGGTCCGATCGCCCAGCTTGACGAAGCGTTGGACGCGGCCGGCCGCGGGAACTTCGACTGCGCCATCCTCGACGTCAACATCCGCGGCGGGCTGACCTATCCGGTCGCCACTCTGCTCGTCGAGCGCGGCTATCCCATCCTCCTGGCGACTGGATATCGGAGCGGGTCTCTGCCGGAAAACCTGAGCCAGGAGGGCTGCCTGGCCAAGCCATATTCCTCGACCCAGCTCGAACGCGAGATACGGCAGTTATGCGATAGGGTAGGCTGACCTGTCGAGTTCAAGCGTCGTTGCCTTCGCAACCCGATCGATCAGGCCCGTGGTCGCCCGACGCCGGCGAGAGGGCGCGGCCTGGCCGGGACGCCGATCGGACATTCGAGCAGTGCGCGGTCCCATCCGCCGCAATCCGCCGCCGCTTCGTAGCTGGCGGTGAGGAAAGCCAGGAGCAGCGCGTCGGGATCGGCCGCCTGACGCACGGCGTCATAAGGCAGGACGTATTCTCCTAGCACGGCGTCGAAGTTGGCGCCGGCCGGCATCGGGCGCTCCCGGAACCCCGGCGGCTCCGGATAGGCGTAGGAGTAGAAAGCGGCGTGCGGATAGGCGTCGCTCCCCGGCCAGAAGCCGGCGCTCGACACCTCGTGCGAATAGGCTTCGCGCGTCACCCGATCGGGCAGGCCGGGAACGCCGCCCGGATGCGGCGGAGCCTCTCGGCCGGAGAAGCGCGTGACCGCCAGGTCGAAGCTGCCCCAGAAGAAATGCACCGGGCTCGCCTTCCCCAGGAAACCGCTTCGGAACAGGCGGAAGACGCGATCGACCTGCACCAGCACCTGCCAGAAACGATGCGCCGCATCGGCATCGTAGCTGGCGTGGACATGATCGTCTGGAAACGGAAGCGGATCCGGAACCTCGTTGGGCCGGTGGTTGATCGCTACCTCGACGCCGATCATGGCCATCTCCGCCATCACCTTGTCGTGGAACGCCGCGACCGTCATCGGTCGGAGCGCGACTTCGCGCGCGCTGCCGTCGCTGCTGCGGCAGACGAGCCGATGTGCCACGAAGTCGAACTCGATGTCGACGAGCGCGCCGCCTGCCGGCATGCCCGACGTCGCCAGTCCGCGCGCCGTCACGTAGAGCGGCACATGCCAGCCGTGGTTGAGCCACGGCGTCAGCGCGAGCCGGATCTTGCCGACGATCTGCGTCCAGAGCTGGAGTGTGGCGGCGGTGTCGCGCCACTCGGCATAAGCGAGCTGCGGCCAGGTGCTCACGCGCGGAGGGACCCGAAAGGTTGTGGTCGATTCGTCGTGAGGAATGCCATGTCGTGCCTCCTGCCGAGCGCGCACGAGTCCCTGTTAAATGCCTTCGACCCGTATCATCATGCGGACCGCACGTCGCTCGGATCAGCCCCGCGGAGACGCAAAAGGGAGGATAGGATCGTTCTCGCACTCGCAATTCGCCGTGCCGCCGCCTTCGGGGAGAAAGGCGAAACCAAGCGTTTCATGAAGATCGTCGCCGATGCCGCCACGCAGTCGGTACGGGCCGACGCGTGAGCACCATCGGCAACCGCCAGCACCAGATGTTTCCGGTCCTGGATGCGGCCCAGATCGAGACCGCGTCGCGGTTCGCGAGCGGCCCGTCGCGGACGTTCGCGCCGGAAGAGCTGATGTACGACATCGGCGAAGAGGGCACGCCTGCCTGGCTGGTGCTCGAAGGCTCGATCGACGTCGTGCGTCGCGATGGACTGAGCCATGAGGCCGCGATCACCACGCACGGCGTGGGCCAGTTGACCGGCGAGGTGAACCAGCTGTCCGGGCGGCCGTCGATCGCACGCGGGCGCGCCGGGGCGGAGGGCTGCACCGCGCTCCCGTTCGATGCCGCGCACCTGCGCGCGCTGATGGTCGGCTCGGCCGATGTGGGCGAGGTCGTCATGCGCGCGCTGATCCTGCGTCGCGTCGGGCTGATCGAGGAAGGCGGCGCTGGCACCATCCTGATCGGGGTGCCGGGCAGCGCGGCGATCATCCGCCTCCAAGGGTTCCTGACCCGC
>CAXTTP010000209.1:0-5290 GCA_964247195.1 uncultured Sphingomonadaceae bacterium | reverse complement strand
CATCTTCCAGCTCAGATAGCCGGCGGCGACCTCGCTGTCGTTCTCGGTCTCGAAACGGATGCCCTTGGCGGTCAGCATGCGCCGCAGGCTCGCATGGTTCGAGAGCGAGCCGTTGTGCACCAGGCACTGATCCGATCCGGTGGAGAAGGGATGGGCGCCGGCGGTGGTGACTGCGCTTTCCGTCGCCATGCGGGTGTGACCGATGCCGTGGCTGCCCGCCATCCCGGCCAAACCGAAGCGGCGTGCGACGTCGGACGGCAGACCTACTTCCTTGTAGAGCTCGATGCGATTGCCCATGCCGGTGACGGCGAGGTCGGGGCGCGCCGTGCGCAGCCAGTCGCGCGCCGCGTCCGCCTTCTCGACCGGCAGGCTCAGCACGTTGTGCGTGTCATGCTCGGTCGCGATCACCTCGGCGCCGATCGCCTCGCCCAGCGGACCGGCGACCGCTGCGCCGCCCTCGCCCCGGATGGTGAGTTTCGCCCGGCCGTCCCTGCCCGGCCCATAGACGGCGAAGCCCGCGCTGTCCGGCCCACGGTCGGTCATGACCTCGAGCATGTTGGCGAGCAGCGCGCCCAGTCGCGGCTCCAGCGCTCGGTCCTTCAGAAACAATCCGACGATGCCGCACATCCGCCTGGCTCGCTCCCAGCTGCCGCGGAGCGCATGTGTGACAGCGGGTGATCGCTGTCAACTCTCACGCACATTGTTTTCTCAGCAAGAAAAATGGCTTGATCGCTTCTCGACGTTCGCGGCGGCGCAGTTAACTCTTGACGATCGTCAAGCGTTGAAGGAACCTGCTGTGCATTCGGTGACTCGCAGCGGCGCGGACCGAGAATTGGCTGCCGGCTCCTGGGGAGATAGGCGGCGGCCCACGGAGCCTCGTATTTCGATTTCGCATTCGGGCGCGGAGTGCGCGCGAAGACCGTCGTCGACGAGAGAATCGTCGCCGCATCCGGCCTTGCGGGAAGGCTCCGTGCGCGCGGGAAACGGGCCAGATCAGGAGCTCGAACCGCGAAGGAACGTACGCGAAACGGCGCATTGCGAAGCAGCGCCGACGAACGCTTTTGGAAGTGGGTGCGCACTCGGTCGCCAATTGGTCTGGCCATCTTGCCTGGAGGATCTCGCGGGTGAAGAAAGTTGCGGTGGCATGGGTCGCGCCGGTGATGCTCTACCTCGCATCGCTGGCGTTCGCGCAGAGCGCGGCGGGGCAGGCCGGCGATACGGTCGTCCGGGAATCGGGCCAGCCCGAAGAAGGCATTCCCGTCACCGACCCGTTGGTGATCGCCAAGTGCGGCGGCTGCCATGCACGCGACGCGAAGGGCAACATGTCCCGGATCTCGTGGGTGCGGACCTCGCCGGAGGGATGGTCGCAGGCGATCAAGCGCATGGTGCGCCAGAACGGGCTGGTGATCACGCCGCAGGACGCGCGATCGGTGGTGAAGCACCTGGCGACGTGGCACGGCCTCGCCCCGGAAGAGGCCAAGCCGGTGATGTACCTCGCCGAGCACCGCATCCAGGACGAGACCAACATCCCGAACGAGGCGGTCCGCGGCGCCTGCGCGACCTGCCACGCCTTCGCCCAGCCGCTGTCGTGGCGGCGCACGAAGTCGGAGTGGCAGCTGCTCCAGAACCTCCACGTCGCCTTATATTCACAGGCCGACGTCTGGTATCGGCGCCCGGTATCGACCGAAAACGGCAATGTTCCGCCCGGCTCGCCGCCGCCGCCTCCGCCGCCCGCCAAGCCGCTGACCCAGGGCGAAGTGGCGCTCGACTATATGGCGAAGGCCGCGCCGCTCCACACCCCCGAGTGGGCGGCGTGGCAGTCGCGCATCCGGGCACCGCGTCTGGTCGGCCGCTGGCTCGTCTCGGCATCGGTCCCCAACCGCGGCAAGTTCGTCGGCGAGATGATGATCGAACCAGGCGCGGCGCCCGACGAGTTCACGACCCGCGTCACCCTCAAGTCGCTGAAGGACGGATCGACCATCAACCGCACGGGAACCGGCCTCGTCTATGCGGGATATGCGTGGCGCGGCCGCTCCGCCGGGCCCGATCCCAAGGGCGCGCCGGATGCGCTGTCGAGCGAGGCGCGCGAGGCCTTGTGGTTCGCGCCCGACCAGGCGACGGCCGAGGGCCGCTGGTATTGGGGCCAGTATCAGGAGTTCGGCTTCGACGTTAAGCTGACACGCGCCACCGCGGCGCCGGCGATCGTCAGCGTCTCGCCCGGCGCGGTGAAGGCCGGATCGAAGGCGGTCCGGCTCAGCATCTTCGGCGACAAGCTGCCGGCGGCGATCACCCCGACGGATCTCGACCTCGGCGCCGGGGTGAAGGTCGACCGGATCGTCTCGCACGATGCCGGCGAGGTGGTCGTCGACGTCGATGTCGCGGCGGACGCGGTGTCGGGCGACCGCGACGTGGGTGTCGGCGGGGCGATCCTCGAGAAGGCGTTCCCGGTCTATCGCAGCGTCGACTATCTCAAGGTGCTGCCGGAAACCTCGCTGGCGCGCCTCGGCAGCGACGTCCATCCCAAGGGCTACCAGCAGTTCGAGGCGATCGGCTACGAGAACGGCCTCGACGGCAAGCCGCATACCGCGGACGATCTGGCACTCGGCCCGATCGACGTAAGCTGGAACGTCGAGGAGTTCATGACCGTCTATAATGACGACGACAAGAACTTCGTCGGCACCCTCAGCAAGACCGCCTTCTTCACGCCGGCCTCGGACGGCCCGAACCCGAAGCGCCGGTTCAGCCGCAACAATTACGGCGAAGTCTGGGTGGTCGCGACCGCGACCAGGGAGAAGGACAAGTTCGGCAGGCCGCTCACCGGCAGGTCCTACCTTGTCGTGACGGTGCCCGCCTATCAGCAATGGGATCAGCCGGAGGTTACGCGATGACCGCAGTAATGACGCACGCGTACCGGCTGGGTGAGTTTCACCCGTTCGAGTCCGCCGAACGCCGGTTCATCTACCTCGTGCCCGCCGGAGCGGTGTTCGAACTCGACCGGGGGGCCGGCGACCTGATCGACAGCCTCGCCGGGCGGGAGATGTCGCACCGGGAGATGGCCGCGAGCCTCGTCGCCAGCGGCTATGGGCCGGATGACGCGGAGGAGCTCATCGCCGAGCTGCGCCACTCGAACCTCATCGTCTCGGGCGAGGCGCTCAAGGCGCCGACGGCTAACCCGCCGAAGGACTTTCCGCTAAACGCGCTGGTGCTGAACATCACCAACCAGTGCAATCTGGCCTGCACCTACTGCTACGAGTTCGGGTCCGACAAGATCGCCACGCCGCAGGGCAAGGCCAAATATATGAGCGTGGAGACGGCCAAGGCCTCGGTCGACTTCCTGCTCGCGCAATCGATCGGTCGCAAGTCGGTGCACATCACCTTCTTCGGTGGCGAGACGTTGATGAACTTTCCACTGCTCCGCGAGGTGGTCGCCTATGCGCGCGAGCAGGTGGCGACGCAGGGCCGCTCGGTCGATTTCAGCCTCACCACCAACGCCACGCTGCTGACGCCGGCGATCATCGAGTTCCTCTCTGAAAACGCGATCGGCGTCACGGTCAGCATGGATGGCCCGCCCGATCTGCAGGACAGGCGCCGCGTCTACAAGAGCGGCAAGGGCAGCTACGCCACGATCGAGCCGCGGCTGCGCGCGCTGATCGCGAACCACCGGACCCGCGCGATCACCGCCCGCGTGACGCTGACCGACGGCGTGACGGACGTGCTGCGGATCTACCGTCACCTCAAGGACGATCTCGGCTTCGCCGAAGTCGGCTTCGCGCCGGTGACCGCCTCGGGCGAGACCGCTTATTCACTCGACGACAACGGCATGGACGGGGTGCTGGAGCAGTTCCACGTCCTTGCCGACGAGTGGCTCGAATATGCGTTGCGTGGCCAGATGCACGGCTTCTCCAACGTCAGCGAGACGATCTCGGAGCTGATCCAGGGCGTCAACAAGTCGCATCCGTGCGGCGCGGGCATCGGCCTGCTCGGCGTCGGACCGTCGGGCGACATAGCGCCGTGCCATCGCTTCACTGACGCCGACAGCCACAGCCTCGGCCATATCTCGACGGGCATCGACCGCGACAAGCAGAGCGACTTCCTGACGCGCGGCCATGTCGATTCCAAATATGAATGCTCAAGCTGCTGGGCGCGGCCGCTCTGTGCCGGTGGCTGCCATCACGAGGCGTTCGTCCACTATGGCGACACCGGCCACGCGAACCTGCATTATTGCGACTGGATCCGGGACTGGACCCACACCTGCCTGCGTATCTACGGCGCGCTGAGCGCCCTCAACCCGCAATTCCTGGAGCGGTTCGCCGAGCGAAAGGGCCTGTCATGAAACACCTCCGGCCGATCAACAACAAGGCGCGCCGCATCGACGAGATCGCCACGGCAGCCGCGGAAGGCGACGTCGTAGCGCTGCAGCAGGCGCCGACGCCGCGCCCGCATGTGCCGATGGGCTGCACCCTGTCGTTCTCGCCGGGATGGGAGGTCGATGCCGGCGGCGGCACGGCGGGCCTGTGCCAGCCGGTCGAGCGCGACATCTACGATTGCTACGTCACCTGCTTCTGGCCGGTGCAGGTGCCCGACCACGTCAACAACTCGCCGGACTGGGCGAGCAACTGCGCCAGCGCGACGAAGGACTGGCGCAGCCTGGACCTCGTCTTTCCGTAGGCGTGGCTCCAGGCGCCATGCCCGGTTGCAATTCTGGAAGAAGAGCCTGCGTCATGACAAAGCTTCGTCTCGGTCTCGCCGCCCTGGTCACGTCGATTTGCGGACTAAGCTCCGCGCAGGGCGCGACGCTGTTCCTGGGCGCCTACCCCAATTCCCTGATCGTGGTCGATGAAGCGAAGGGCGCCGTGACGCAGCGCATCCATCTCGATACCGGCCTGCCGACCAGCATGCGGCTTTCGGCGGACAAGAAGCTGATCTACGTCACCACCATCACCGCCAGCGGCATCGAGGTGGTCGATGTCGCGAGCCGCAAGGTGGTCAACCATTTCAGCCTGAACACGCCCACGACGCGCTATCGGTTCAACGCCGGCGCTCCGGATCCGACCGGGCGATATTTCTACACGATCCTCACCGAGATCGACAAGAAGATCGACCATTACGAGATCAGCAAGCCGAAATATGCGGTGATCGACCTCCAGCAGCACAAGATCGTCAAGACGGTCGACGTCGCCGGCGAGGACGAGATCGCCAATGCCGGCGGCGGCGCGCGCAGCACGCTGGTCACCTCCGGCGACGGCAAGTTCCTCTACCAGTTCCGCGACAAGGTGATCGTGCTCGACAC
>CAXTTP010000208.1:3892-5295 GCA_964247195.1 uncultured Sphingomonadaceae bacterium | reverse complement strand
CTCCTCTCGTGCTGGGCGGCAACGTGTTCGGCTGGACCGCGGACAAGGCGCGCAGCTTCGCGGTGCTCGACGCCCTGGTCGAGGGCGCGGGAGCCGGCGCCGTGATGATCGACACCGCCGATGTTTATTCCGCCTGGGTGCCCGGCCATCGCGGCGGCGAATCGGAGACCGTCATCGGCGAGTGGCTTGCGCAGAGCGGCAAGCGCGACCGCATCCGGATCGCGACCAAGGTCGGCATGTTGCCCGGTGAAGGCGGGGAGAAGCTCGCGCCGGCCCGCATTGCCGCAGCCTGCGACGCCTCGCTGCGCCGGCTCGGCGTCGATCGCATTGATCTCTATTACGCACATCAGGACGACAGTTCGGTGCCGCAGGAGGACTATCTCGCCGCGTTCGGGTCGCTGGTCGCGGCCGGTAAGGTCGCGGTGCTCGGCGCTTCGAATTTCACCGCCGACCGCCTCCGTTCTGCCAACCAGGTCGCCGAGGCCGCCGGGCTGCCCCGCTTCGATGTACTCCAGCCCGAATATAATCTGGTCAGCCGCGCCAAGTTCCAGGGCGCGTTGCAGGACTATTGCGTCCAGGCGAACGTCGCCGCCCTGCCCTATTACGGCCTCGCCAGCGGCTTCCTGACCGGCAAATACCGCTCGGAAGCCGATCTGGGCAAATCGGTCCGCGGTGGCCGCATGAAGGACCTGCTGTCGGGTCAAGGCACCGCCGTGCTCGCCGCGATGGACGCCATCGGCGCGGAGACCGGGGCCACGCTCGCCCAGATCGCGCTCGCCTGGCTGATCGCGCAGCCCGCGATCGCCGCCCCGATCGCCAGCGCCACCTCCGTCGAGCAGCTGGAGGAGCTATTGCCGGCGATGACGTTGCACTTGGACGAAGACCAGCTCGCGCGCCTGACGAACGCAGGAGCGTAAGCGCGGCCGGCTGTCGCGCATCCGTCACAGACTCGCGTTATCAGGTTGGCCTACCCACTCCGGCCAACCAGCGGGCCGAACATGGAGAATGGCGATGGTCGACCAACGCGCCCCACTCGGCGACATCGAGCTTACCCCCACCAAGCGCGAGGCGATCGTGCGCCGCTACTGGCTCAGGGGCGACCTTACGCCCCTGTCGGTCGCGAACTCGCTCGCGGGGCAGCGGGTGTCGCAATCGGCCTGATCCGTTCGGGGTCGGCCCATGACGCGCGCCGGCCCGGCCTGCTTTCGGCGATTTAACGGTCCGAAACGGACCGGCTAAGTTCTTGTAAACGGAGAGGCTCCCAAGGCCTGGGCAGGGGAGCTGCCTGATGTCGTCCTTTCGTTTCTTTGAGCGTTTCCGCTTGCTCACGCAAACCAACGCCCTGCTCGCACGTGCGGAGTCGCTGGATGAGGTGCGCGAAATCCTGCGCACCCAGGCCCGCG
>CAXTTP010000208.1:0-3882 GCA_964247195.1 uncultured Sphingomonadaceae bacterium | reverse complement strand
ATCGCCGACGCGGACGGCGTTGCGGTGATCCGCCGCGACGGCGACGAGGTCGTCTATGTCGGCGAGGATGCGATCTCACCGCTGTGGACGGGCCAGCGCTTCCCGATCGAACGCTGCATCAGCGGCATGGCCATCCTTGCGCGCGTACCGATCGTCATCCCCGACATCGGCGCCGACCATCGTGTGCCGCTGAGTGCCTATCTCGCGACCTTCGTCAGGAGCATGGCCGCCTTTCCGCTCGGCACGCCGGCGCCCATCGCCGCGCTCGGGCTGTACTGGCGAGAGGTGAGGCCGTTGGGACGCGATGTGGAGGCATTGGTCGGCTTCCTGTCGCAGGGGGCCAACGCCGCATTTGAAGCGATCGCGGTCCGCGCCGAACGCCACCGCGTGACGGGACCGGCGCAAGCGGCCTGAGCACGGCTGGCAGACGGTAGCCGCATAGGTCGGCGCCGACACGCGCCGCCCGCGTTCGTTGACCGGTACCGGCCCAGCTACCCATCCGCCATCTCGACACCGCTCGCCTCGCCCTCCGACGTCTCGACCGTGCCGACGAGAGTCGGCGTGCGCACGCCGGGTCGGCGAGACGTGCTTGCCACCCTCGCCCCACGCCGCCATGAGCCGGCCCATGTCGGACAGCCTCATCGCCCGCATCCGCAAGGATATCGTGCTCTACGGCGCGCTGGCCGCCAATGTCGGGATCGGCATCGCGAAGTTCGTTGCCGCCGCGATGACCGGCTCATCGTCGATGCTGTCCGAAGGCTTTCATTCCTGTGTCGACAGCCTCAACCAGGTCCTGCTCCTCTACGGCCAGCACCGCGCCAAACGCCCGGCCGACAAGGATCACCCGTTCGGCTATGGGCGCGAGCTCTACTTCTGGGCCTTTATCGTCGCCCTGCTGATCTTCACCGTCGGTGCCGGCGTCTCGATCTACGAGGGCTGGCACCATATCACCCACCCGGAGCCGTTGCGCGATCCGCTGGTCAACTACATCGTGCTCGCCATCAGCCTGGCACTGGAGGGCAGCAGCTGGTTCCTCGCCCTTCGCGAGTTCCGCCACGCCAAGGGCGACCTCGGCTGGTGGCAGTCGATCCGGCGATCGAAGGACCCGGCCGGCTTCATCGTCCTGTTCGAGGATTCCGCCGCGATCGCCGGCCTACTGATCGCGACCGCGGGCGTGTGGGCCAGCCATGCGCTCGATCGCCCCGAGCTCGACGGCTGGGCCTCGATCGCGATCGGCTGCGTGCTCGCGGTGGTGGCGGTCTTCCTGGCGCGCGAGAGCAAGGGCCTGCTGATCGGCGAGCGTGCCGAGCCCGCCGTCATCGCCGAGGTCTATCGGTTGGTCGACGGTCACCCCGCGATTTCGGCGGTCAACCACGTCCGCACCATCCACACCGCGCCCGACAGCGTGTTCGTCGCGATCAGCGCCGACTTCCGCGACGACGTGACGATGGGCGATGGCGAGCGCCTGATCGAGGAGATCGAGACCAAGCTGAAGGCGGCGTTGCCGATGCTGTCCTCGATATACATCCGCCCGGAAAAGCGTGAGGACGCCGTGCTGGTGGTGCAACCGCCGTCCGGCTGAAGACCGGCCCTGACTAGCGGTACGACCCCGCGCGCGCTAGATGGCGGACATGGCCCGACTTCTTCGCTCCCTCGCCGTCCTGTTCCTGTGGCTCGGCGTGGCGCTGCCCGCGCAGGCCGCGGTGACGATGACCTTCTGGAGCCACGAGTTCGGCAACAGCTTTCCGCATGCCTTCATCACGCTGCGCGGCACGCCGGACGCGGGCGGCCCGGCGATCGATGCCGATTACGGCTTCACCGCCAAGTCGATCTCCCCCGCCATCCTGTTCGGCACAGTGCCCGGCCGTGTCGAGCCGGCGCCCAAGAGCTATATCGACAAGAGCGACGCGCAGTTCGCCGTCGTCCTGTCCGACGCGCAATATGCGCAGGTGCTGGCGCTGATCGCCGCCTGGGACGAGAAGACGGGGGACGGCCACTACAACCTGAACAACCGCAACTGCGTTCACTTCGTCAAGGAGGCGGCTCGCGTTCTCGGCCTTGCGGCGATCGATCAGCCCAAGCTGATGAAGAAGCCGCGCTCCTATCTGCTCGCGGTCGAGGCGGCCAATGAGGGTCGCGTCACCAAGGTAAATCAGGACGGCAAGGCGTATCTCGCCTCCTTGCCGCCGATCGACGGCATCAAGCCGATCGACGTCGGCCCGGCGCGTGCGCCCGCCCCCGCCGGCAAGACTGAGGCGCCCGCGACGCCCGGCTAGGCCGCCGTCCAGCCGCCATCGACCGAAAGGTTCGCGCCTGTGATCGAGCGTGCCTCGTCACGGCAGAGGAACACCGCCAGCGCCGCCACCTCGTCCGGCGTGACGAAGCGCTTGGTCGGCTGCGCCGCGAGCAGCACGTCGTTGATCACCTGCTCGCGCGTCAGCCCGCGTGCGCTCATCGTGTCGGGGATCTGGTTCTCGACCAGCGGCGTCCAGACATAGCCGGGCGAGACCATGTTGACCGTCACGCCATCGGCCGCCGCCTCCAGCGCCAGCGTCTTGGTCAGCCCGGCCAGCCCGTGCTTGGCCATGACATAGGCCGACTTGTTCGGACTGGCGACCAGGCTGTGCGCCGAGCCGGTCGAGATGATCCGGCCCCAGCCCTGCCGACGCATGTGCGGGAACGCCGCACGCGCCAGGTGCCAGGCGGACGACATCACGATCGCGATGATCGCGTCATAGCGGTCGACCGGGAAGTCGGCGATCGGCGCGACATGCTGGATGCCCGCATTATTGACGATCACGTCGACGCTGCCCGTTGCCGCAATCGTCCGCTCGACCATAGCGGCGATGGCGTTCGGGTCGCGCATGTCGGCATCGTCGTACAGCGACGATGCCCCGCTCGCCGCACCAAGTTCAGCGCGTGCCGCCTCGATCGCATCCGCGTCACCGAAGCCGTTGATCACCACCGCCGCGCCTTGCGCCGCCAGCCCGCGCGCGATGGCGAGGCCGATGCCCGAGGTGGAGCCGGTCACGATGGCCGTCTTGCCGGTCAGGAACATAAGCCGTTGGTCCTCCGCTACCAGGCCGCCCTCTGACGCGTGACGCGCGCGCGTGCAACCCGCACCGCTCCCAAGCATTCCACCCCCGTAACGGCCACCATCAGGACCACCCCATGCGCCTCGACGACTTCGATCCCAACATCAATGTCGGCTCGCAGGACAATCGCGGCGGCGGCTTCGGCGGGTTCGGCGGCGGTGGCGGTGGCGGTGGGGGATTGCTGTTCGGCCTGTTGCCGTTGATCGGCAGCCGCTTCGGCTGCGGCGGCATCGTCGTCGTGCTGCTGCTGATGGCCGTGTTCGGCGGCGGCCTCGGCAATCTGGGCGGATTGACGGGCGGCGGCTCGCCCGCCGGTCAGGTCGCAACGCGCTCGGCGCCGGCCGGCGAGGGCAGTGCCGCGACGATCTGCCGCGAGAACGAGGCGCGTCATGCCGCATGCAACGCCTTCAGCTCCGCGCAGAAGACCTGGGCAGCGCTGTTCGCCAAGCAGGGTGAGCAGTACGAAGCGCCATCGCTCCAATTCTTCAATCAGAACGGCCAGTCCGGTTGTGGCGCGGCGCAGGCGGCGATGGGTCCGTTCTACTGCCCGCTCGACCGCGGCGTGTACCTCGACACGACCTTCTTCGATGAATTGCAGAACCGTTTCGGCGCTCGCGGCGACTTCGCGCAGGATTACGTGATCGCGCATGAGTTCGGCCACCACATCCAGAACCTGCTCGGCACCTCCGCGCAGGTCGAGCAGGCGGAACGGCAGGACAGTCGCACCGAAGGTAATGCCATGTCGGTGCGCCTCGAGTTGCAGGCGGATTGCTATGCCGGCGTGTGG
>CAXTTP010000207.1:4137-5314 GCA_964247195.1 uncultured Sphingomonadaceae bacterium | reverse complement strand
CGAGAAGGCGCATCCGGACCTGTTCAACATCCTGTTGCAGGTGATGGACAACGGCAAGCTCACCGATCACCACGGCAAGACGGTCGATTTCCGTAACATCATCCTGATCATGACCACCAACGCCGGCGCTGCCGACATGGCGCGGGAATCGCTGGGCTTCGGCAATCTCACCCGCGAGGGCGAGGACGAGGAAGCGGTCAAGAAGATGTTCACGCCGGAGTTCCGCAACCGGCTCGATGCGATCGTGCCGTTCGGCTATCTGCCGACCGAGGTCGTCGGGCGGGTGGTCGAGAAGTTCATCCTTCAGCTGGAGTTCCAGCTTGCCGAGCGCGACGTCCACATCGCTCTCGACGACGACGCCAAGGCGTGGCTGACTGAACGCGGCTACGACCGGCTCTACGGCGCGCGGCCGATGGGGCGGCTCATCCAGGAGAAGGTCAAGCAGCCGCTCGCCGAGGAGCTGCTGTTCGGCAAGCTCGTCCATGGCGGCGAGGTCAAGGTGCACCTGAAGGACGACGCGCTCGCCTTCGAGATCGCCTCAGCCCCGCCGAAGAAGCCCCGCAAGAAGGCGGCGCCGACCCGCACCGATCCCGACCGCACGGCGGCGCAATAGCGTCCGCCCCGGCGGCGGACGAACCCTCTCCGTTCGATTGGGTTTGTTTACCCTCACCCGCCCGGTCTAGCCTGCCGGCGGGTGTGGATGGCGGCCTGATAGTGGCCCGCCCGATGATGCTTTCCGCGTCGGAGACGCGGATCGTTTGGAGAGGTGGCGAAATGGGTAACGGGATTGTCTTTTACACCAACCCGATGTCGCGCGGCCGGATCGTACGCTGGCTGCTCGAGGAGCTCGGCCAGCCCTATCGCACCGAGCTGGTGAGCTATGATGCGGTGAAGGCGCCGGAATATCTCGCCATCAATCCGATGGGCAAGATCCCGGCGATCACCCACGACGGCGTGATCGTGACAGAGGCGCCGGCGATCTGCACCTATCTGGCGGATGCATTCCCCACGGCCGGCCTTGCCCCGCTTATCGGCGATCCGGCGCGCGCGATGCGCGTGCTGGGCCAGCTGACCGAGCATGATGTGACAGTGGCGATGGATGATTTCGGCACCGGCTATTCCAGCCTCGCCTACCTCCAGAAACTGCCGATCGATCTGCTCAAGATCGATCGCAGCT
>CAXTTP010000207.1:0-4127 GCA_964247195.1 uncultured Sphingomonadaceae bacterium | reverse complement strand
CGTCCGGGCCGATCGAGGCGGCGGCGACCAACAAGGCGCTGGGGATGACGGCGCCGGAAGGGCGCGAGCGGATGCTCGGCTACGGGACGTTCGACGCCGCCGTGGACACGCTCGCCGAGGCCGTCACAAAGACGCCTTATGTCGCCGGAGACCGTTTCAGCGCCGCCGACGTGTATGTCGCCTCTCAGATCGGCTGGGGGGTACTGGGTGCGGCGAAGGATCGCGCGCCGCAGTTCCAGGAATATCTCGATCGCGTCAACACGCGCCCGGCCGCCGTCCGTGCCCGCGAGATCGACGACGCGCTGCTCGCCGAGCAGAAGCAGGCAGCGCAAGCGTAACGGTCATGAAAAAGGCCCGGCGGATCGCTCCGCCGGGCCTCATTAGGCGCTTGGGGCGCAGGCGCCGCTTAGCGGCGGTCGCCCATGAACTGCAGCAGGAAGGTGAACATGTTGACGAAGTCCAGGTAGAGCGTAAGCGCGCCCATCACCACCGACTTGCCCGCGAAATCGCTGCCGCGGACCTGGAAGTAGAGGCTCTTGATCTTCTGCGTGTCATAGGCGGTGAGCCCGGCGAAGAGCAGGACGCCGATGCCGCTGATCGCCAGCTGCATTGCCGGCGAATGCAGGAAGACGTTGATCAGCATCGCCACGAGCAGGCCGACCACGCCCATGATCAGGAAGGTGCCGAAGCCCGACAGATCCTTCTTGGTGGTGTAACCGAACAAGCTGAGGCCGGCGAAGGCCGCAGCACTCGAGAAGAAGGTCTCCGCGATCGACGTTCCGGTGTAGACCAGGAAGATCGACGACAGCGACAGGCCCATCGCGACCGCGAACGCCCAGAACAGGGCGCGGGTAGCGCCTGTCGACAGGCGGTTGATGCCGAAGCTCAGCACCATCACGAAGGCGAGTGGCGCGAGCATGATCAGCCAGCGCAATGGCGTTACCAGCACCTGCTGGGCCATGCCGGAACTGGCGAAGAGCAAGGCGACGATGCCGGTCAGCATCACGCCCGAAGCCATGTAGTTGTAGACCGAGAGCATGTAGGACCGCAGCCCCGCATCGAATGCGGCCTCGCGGGTGCCGACTGTCGTCGGCCGCGCCGCGGCGGTCGTTCGGGGGTCAGACCAGTTAGCCATCGCAAGGGAACTCCATACCGGCGGCCGAGATGTGCCGCGCCCACGTAATATCGGTGGTGCCCGTATCGAATACAAGCGAAAGAGGCTTTCGACCGCTGGCAGGTATCCCCCGGAGTCCCGTTCGCATGCATCGCCTGTTCGTTGCGATCCGCCCGCCCCGCGCGATCCGGGAGCGGCTGCTGGCGGCGATGGGCGGGGTGCCCGGCGCGCGCTGGCAGAGCGACGAGCAGCTGCACCTGACGCTTCGCTTCATCGGCGAGGTGGACCGGCATCGTGCGGAGGATGCCGCCGCCGCGCTCGGCACCGTCCATCATCCCCGCTTCCTGCTGTCGCTCGACGGCATCGGCCAGTTCGAACGCAAGGGTCAGGTCGATGCGCTGTGGGCGGGCGTCGCCCCGCACGCCCCGCTGAAGGCGCTCCACAAGAAGATCGATCAGGTGCTGGTCCGCGTCGGCCTGCCGCCGGAGGGCCGCGCCTACCTGCCCCATGTTACGCTCGCCCGCTTCGGTCGCAGCGCCGCTCCCCACGCCGGCGTCGTTCCGGCCGCCGGCCTGACGAGCCCGGCCGAGGAGGTTTGCGACTTCCGCCTGTACGAAAGCGAACTTGGCGGCCAGGGTGCCACCTACTCCATCGTCAACCGCTACCCTCTCGCCTAAGCGGCCCGCATGACAGCTCCTCCCGATCGCGGCGCCGGCCGCGCCGCGACCCGGCGGCCCGGCCTCTACCGCTTCTACGTCCTCGGCCTGTTCACGCTGGTGTACGGGTTCAACTTCGTCGATCGCCAGATCGTCACGATCCTCGCTCCCTTCGTGAAGGCCGATCTCGGGCTGACCGACGCGCAGGTGGGGATGCTGTTCGGCACCGCCTTTGCGCTCTTCTACGCCCTGTTCGGCCTGCCTCTGGCGCGGCTGGCGGACGGCTGGCACCGCGTCGGCACGCTCGCGATCGGCCTCGCGATCTGGTCCGCGCTGACGGCGCTATCGGGTTTCGCCGGATCGTTCGGCCAGCTTGCCGCCGCCCGGATGGGAGTGGGCATCGGCGAGGCGAGCGCGGCGCCCGCCGCCTTCTCGGTCCTCCAGGATTATTTCGGCCGCCGCAACCGCGCGACCGCGCTCTCGATCTATTCGAGCGGCATCTATCTGGGTGCCGGCGCATCGGTGATGATCGGCGGCACCATCGTCGCCGGCTGGAACCGCGCCTACGCTCCCGGCACCGCGCCGCTGGGGCTCGCCGGATGGCAGGCGGCCTACCTGGCGGTCGGGCTGCCCGGGATCGTGCTCGCGATCCTGGTCGCGCTGACCGTGCGCGAGCCGGTGCGCGGCGCCATCGACGGCGTACCGCAACCCGGCGATCCCCACCCCTTCCGAGCGGCGCTGCGCGAGCTCGGCACGCTGTTTCCGCCGTTCAGCCTGCTCGCGTTGCGGCGGCTCGGCGCCGCACGGGGAACCCTGCGCAACAACCTGCTGATGCTGGCAGGATGTTGCCTCGGCGCGGTGCTGGCGGTCGCGCTCACCGACCATTTGCTGGCGCCGGCGAAGCGCGCCGCGGTGGGCAGCCTTGGCGGGGTGCCCGTGACCACGAACATGATCCAATGGGCGGCGATCGCCATCGGCAGCTACGCCACGGCAAGCTGGATGCAGGCGGTGCGACTGCGAGATCCGGTCGCCGCGAACCTCACCCTCCAGACGCCGAGCTTCGTCGCGAGCGCCGTCGGCGGCGGCATCATCAGCATGTCCAGCTACGGACTTGCCGCCTTCCTCTTCCTGTTCGGCACCACCCATCATGGCCTGACCGCCAGCGACGGCGTGATCCTCGGCGCCATCGCCGCCGTAGCGGGCGGGCTCGGTACGCTGCTCGGCGGGGTGATCGGTGATGCCGCGCGCCGCCGCCACCCGGCCGGCCGGCTCCATGTCGCGAGCGCGGCGGTGCTGCTCTCCGGGCTGTTCTCGGCGTGGCAATATACGACGCCGAGCCTGACCTCCTTCTATGTTGCCAACTTCGCCGGCACCTTCTTCCTGACGATGTGGCTCGGGCCGGTCGCGGCGACCTGCCAGGATCAGGTGCTGCCGCGCATGCGCGGCACGGCGACCGCGCTCCAGTTCTTGGCGACCAACCTGATCGGGCTGGGGCTCGGGCCCTATCTGGTGGGGCTGGTCAGCGACGCGACCGGCGATCTTCGCGCCGCGATGCTGTCTATGCTGCTGCTGACGCCGATCGTGCTCGCGCTGTTCCAGTTCGCCGCCCGCCGGCTGCAGGCCGCCGAGGCCGGCCTGATCGAGCGCGCCCGCGCCGCCGGCGAGCGCATGGAGTGATTTTTTCTCCGTTATGCCGAGATGGCTAGGCGCGCGTTAATCGAAATTCAAAGTCGGCTTGCAATGGTCTAGCCCTGTGATGCGCGTGTCGAACAGCCGGGAACCAAGATGATCGCAACAACGACACCGCATGTGGTGGTGGTCGGTCTAGGCTATGTCGGGCTCCCGCTCGCGGTAGCGCTGGCCGAGCAGTTCAAGACCACGGGCTTCGACATCGATCGCTCGCGCGTCGATCAGCTGCGCGGCGGCGTCGATCGCACACGCGAGATCGATATCGAGCGCATGCAGGCGTCGCGCCTGCTGCTCACCAGCCGCGCCGAGGATGCGGCCGGCGCGGACATCTATATCGTCACCGTCCCCACTCCCGTCGATGCCGACAACAAGCCCGATCTGGGCCCGCTGCTGCGCGGCACGCAAACGGTCGGCGAGATGATCCGGGCGGACCGCGAGACGATCGTCGTGTTCGAGAGCACGGTCTATCCCGGCGTGACCGAGGATGTCTGCGGCGCGGAGCTGGAGCGCGTCTCCGGCCTGAAGCGCGGCGTCGACTTCTTCCTCGGCTATTCGCCGGAGCGCATCAATCCGGGCGACCGCGAACATACCATCGAGCGCATCGTCAAGGTCGTCGCCGGCGAGAATGACCACGTGACCGACCGCCTGATCGCGCTCTACGGCGCGAT
>CAXTTP010000206.1:0-5322 GCA_964247195.1 uncultured Sphingomonadaceae bacterium | reverse complement strand
GGGCGATATCACGCTCGGCCAAGGGGAAGGTGCCGAGCAGTTCGGTGGCAGCGACCTGCTGCGGCTCCAGTCCACCTCGGGTGCTGTGAACGTGCTCGGCAACACGCGTGTGCAGGGGGGCGCCGGCTCCGACAGCGTGTTCCAGATCCTGGCGGCGAACGGCATCAGCGGAGCCGGGGCCGACGTCGCCAGCGACGGAACCATCGGGCTTTATTCGGGCAACGGCGGCATCGCACTCGCCAACCTGTCCGCCGCATCGATCGACAGCCTGGACGCGGACGGCAACACGACCGCCTCCGGATCGCTGCGGCTCGACGGCGCCTTCACGATCAACGACACGCTGTCCGTCACGGGCGGGAACATCGACGTCACGTCGGGCGGCGCGCTGTTCGTCAACAGCGCCAAGGTCAGCGACGGCTACAGCGTCTTCCTGGCATCGACCGGCGGCGACGCCACACTGAACGGGATCAGCGGTGATACGACGGTCAAGCCGTTCGACATCTCGGTCTCGTCGAACACGGGTGCTGCGACGCTGAACAATGCCAGCGCCGTGCGCGACATCAGCGTCACGGCTGCGACGGTCGCGTCCGCCGATCAGATCAGCGCCGGCGACGACATCACGATCGGCGGCGCGACCGTCCAGCTCGGCTCCGCCAGCACCGATGGCAGCTATGTCGAAAGCGGCTATGGCGCGGACGGCAGCAACATCGTCGTGACCGCGTCGGGCGCGATCGACGCGACGGGCACGCTCGACGCCTTCGATACGCTGAACATCATGAGCAGCGGCGGACCGGTGACGGCCAATGTGCTGACGGCGGGCGACGATGCGATCGTCTCCGGGGCGCAGCTCAACCTAGCGTCGGTGACGAGCCGAGGCACCTCGCTGGAGGCTGGCTATGGCGCGACGCCGGACGGCAGCAACATCCGCCTGACCGCGACCGGCGCGGACACGCCCGATCTGCCGGCATTGGTCGTGACCAGTGCGAACGCCGCGCAGGACCTGACGGCCGAGGCAACGGGCGATAGCGGCTCGATCGATGCCGGCACGCTGACCGCCGGGCGTGACATCAGCGTCACCACCAGCGGCTCGGCGGGCGTGACGAGCGGCGATGCGGGTGGCAACCTGCTGCTCGCGAGCAGCGGGTCGTCCTCCACCGGCGGCACGCTGAACGCCGGCGGCGATCTGACCCAGACGGCGGCGACGGACGCGACGCTCACCTCGGGCACCGCCGGACGCGACCTGAACCTGTCGGCCGGCAATCATGTCGAGGCGGGGACGCTGGGCGCCGGCGACGACATCTTCGTCAGCGGCGAGACGGTGCGGATCGGCTCGGCCACCACCACCGGCCAGTTCCTCGAAAGCGGCTATGGCGCGGACGGCAGCAACATCTCGATCAGCGCGTCCGGCGCGATCGACATCACCGGCACCGCCGATGCCTATGACGACCTGACCGTCGCGAGCACGGTCGACCGGATCACCGCCAATGTGCTGACGGCGGGCGACGACGTGGTGGTCGCCGGCAACCAGCTCAACCTAGCGTCGGTGACGAGCCGGGGCACCTCGCTGGAGGCTGGCTATGGCGCGACGCCGGACGGCAGCAACATCCGCCTGACCGCCACCGGCGCGGACACGCCCGATCTGCCTGCATTGGTCGTGACCACCGCGAACGCGGCGCAGGATCTGATCGTCCAGGCGACCAACGCCGCCGGATCGATCGACGCGACCAGTCTGGTCGCCGGTCGGGATGTTCGGGCCACCGCAGGCGTGGCTATCATCGCGGACGGCGGAAACGCCGGGCGTGATCTCAGCCTCACCAGCACCAATGGCGCGATCGGCTCGGCCAGTCTCACGGCCGGCCGCAACCTCGCGGTGTCCGCGCGCGGCGACGTCACGCTGGGCGACGCGATCGCCAACGGGCCGGTCCTGCTCTCCACCGATCCGGCCAATCCGGTTCCCACGAGCGGGCTCGTCATGATCGCGGCCGGCGGCAGCGGCACCACGGGCCCCTATGGCAATGCGAACCTCACGCTCAACGGCACCGTCCGGGCAGCGGGGCATGTGCTGGCGACAGCTGGCGGCGACATCGTCGTGGCGCCGACGGCGCAGGTCCGTTCGGACAATCGGATCACCCTCAACGCCGGCGACGATATCCTGATCCGGAACGGCGCGACGGTCAGCGCCGCACTCGCCCCGCTTCCCGCAACGGTGGCAACCGGCAGCACCGGCGGCACGACGATCGTCTCGCCCGCGGCTCTGGTGCTGAACGCCGGCTCGCTGGCATTAGGCTACACGCCGGTTGCCGGAAACGTCGCCTCGCTGATCGTCGATGGCAGCCTCAGTGCCGCGGCTCGGCCCGTGTCGCTGACGGCAGGCGCGATCCAGGCGGACGGCAGCGCGCTGACGGCGGGCAGCCTGGCGATCAACGTCGGCAATGCACCGGCGGCCGGTGCCGCCCAGTCGAACGACAATGGCCAGCTGCGGCTCGGCTGTCTGCAAGGCGACGTGTGCCTGGGTGCGGTCACGCTCACCGGCTTCACCGCCGGCACCGTGCAGGTGCCCGGCGCATTGTCGATCGGTCAGACGAACGCACCGACCAACGTGCGGATCGCCGGCGCGGTGAACGTCGCCTCGATTGCCGTGCGGGCGCTGGACAGCATCACTCTCGGCTCGGCCACCGCTACGACGCCGATCACGCAAGCCGCAGCCGGGCCGGTGTCGCTCAGCGCCGCCGCGGGTTCCGTCAACCTGCTCGGCAATTTCGTGCTGAACGGGGGCGCGGCGACTGGCACGAGCTTCTCCGGCCGTACCGTGTCGATCGACGCGGGCACCGACGTGAACGGCGCCGGCGCCAGCATCGTGGCGCGTGGACCGTTGACCATCGGCGCCGGCGGATCGGTGACGCTCGCCTCGACCAGCAGCGGCGAGGCGACGCGGATCGATGCGGAAAGCGGGGCGATCGCGGTCAACAGCCTGACGACGACCGCCATCGAGAATAGCGGCGACGGGCCGGGCAGCGGCGTGTTCCTGACGGCGGCGGGCGATGTGTCCGGCCTCGGCGCGAACGCGGCCAACGTCGATGCGGTGGGCGACATCGTCATCCGCGCTGGCGGCAACGTGCGGCTGGGCACTGCGACTACCCGCACCGGCACCGGCTCGGCCGACCTGGACGGCAGCGACATCGATATCGCCGCGACCGGCGCCGTTGCGCTGGCGAACGGCGTGGCCTCCGACGATGCGATCATCGCGGCCGGCAGCGGGCTGACGATCGGCACGCTGGTCGCCAATGGCGAGACCGACAATGATGCCGGCGATACTGCGGGCGGAGTCATCCGCCTGACCGGCGCCGACATTGCCGCGACCGCGCTGCGCTCCACCACCAGCATTGATGCGCAGGCGACGAATCTGCTGCGGGTCGACGATGCGCGGTCGGGCAGGATCAGCTTCAGTGCCGACGGCGCGGATGTGCTGCCGTCGGCCGGGGCGCCGGATGGCACATTGGCTATCCAGCTCGGCACGGTGGACGCAGCCGACCAGTTGACGATCGACGCAACGACGGGCGGCATCGGGTTCGCCAGCCTGGCCGCGCCGAGCATCAGCCTGACCTCGAACACGCGGATCGCGGGCGGCGACGCCACGGCGCGCGCTGGCGATGTGTCGGTGCAAGCGGCGGGCGATGTGGCGCTCGGCACCGTGACCGCCACCGGCGATATCGCCGCCTCGGCCGGCGGCGCGTTCACCGCGACCAGCCTCGCCTCGGCGGTCGACAATCCTTCGACGTCGTACCAGCGGATCGGGGTGACGGCCGGCACGACCATCGATATCGGCACGGCGCAGGCCGCGCATGGCGATCTCCAGCTCGACGCGGCCGATGCGCTGACCCTCGGCGACGGTAGCGCGGGCCAGTCCGTGGTGCTGCGGTCGGCCGGAGGCGGCATCTCGACCGGCGCTCTGGTTGCGGGGACCTTCCCTCAGGGGAGCGACGACGCGCAGTTCGCGGGCGACATCAGCGCTGACGCCGTCGGCGACATTAACCTCGCGTCCGCAAATGCCACCGGCAACGTGCTGCTGACCTCGCAGGCCGGCGACATCGCCACCGGAGACATTACGAGCGGCGCGAACGCCCTGCTGTTCGCGCTCAACGATGTGAGCGTCGGCGCGGTACAGGCGACCGATCGCTTCTACGTCGCGGGGGTCGCCACCGCCGCCGCGCTGGACGGCGAGTTCGATCTCGAGGGGCTCGACGCCGCGACGCCGACGGCGCTGAACGGCAGCGCAACGCTTGGCGGCCCGGTCGCTGCGGGCAGCGTCACCGTGGCCGCCGCGCAAGGGATCCGCTTTGGCACGATCGACAGCGTTGCGGATACCCGCCTGAGCGCGCCTGCTGGTGCGATCACCGGCGACACGATCAGGGGCGGGGGCAATATCCTGCTGGCAGCGGCCGATGCCGTGCGCGTGACCACCGACATCGCGGCCGGCGGAACGATCACCGCGAGCGGGAGCGACATCGCGCTGAACGCGCTGGGCGACCTGCGGCTGGGAACGATCGAGGCGACCGACGGCAATCTCGTCCTCACCAGCAGCGGCGGCGCCGTCACCGTCGATCGCGCCACCGCGACGCAGGATGTGCTGCTCGCGAGCGGCTCGGGTGTCGACGGCGCGCCGGATACGGCGCGGAGCGTCACCGCCAGTACGGTCCAGGCCGGGGGCAATTTCACGGTCACGGCGCTTGGCGCGATCGATGTGGATAATGCGACCGCCGCTGGCTCCATCCAGTTCAGCGGCGCGGGTGCGCTGACGCTCGGCACGGGCAATGCCGGCGTCGACACGGTGCTGCTCGGCCGCGATGCCGTGGGCGTCACCACATCGACAAGCGGGCGCGACTTCACAGTGGTGACAGGCGGCGATGTCGCGCTCGGCACTATCGACGCGGGCGGCCTGCTGTCCGCCAGCACCACCGGCGGCGCGCTGACGGCGCAGCGCCTGAACGCCGGCGGCGACATTAACCTTTCGTCGCTCGGCAACCTGTCCTTCGGCGCAGCGACCTCCACCAACGGCGACATCAGCGCCACGTCCGGCGATGACATCGCGTTCGATCAGGCGACGGCGGGCGGCAGCGTGCTTCTCTCCGCCGGTGGCGGTTTGAGCCCGATCGACAACGGGTCGATCATGGCGGGCGACTCGATCTCCGTCACGACCGGGCGCGACCTGACGCTGGCGGCGCTGAGCGCGGTCAACAACCTGACGCTCAACTCGGGCGGCGCGCTCGGCATCGGCGATGCGACCGCCAACGCCGGTGCCCTCAGCCTCACCGCCGCAAATGC
>CAXTTP010000205.1:0-5326 GCA_964247195.1 uncultured Sphingomonadaceae bacterium | reverse complement strand
GCATTTGGCAGCCGTCGCGCGCTTCGGCCACGGCTTCGTCGCATGGGCGGCCAGGTTCGTCCCGTCGCGGTTCCCCGCCGCCGCTCCTCCCGCCGAGGATTGGCCGATGCTTGCGATCCCTCGTGACCGATTGGCGATAATCGGGCACATATCCCCCTCGCCGAAGAGGGGGGCAGACTGTTTCATGCCGAGCGCGAAAGGCGATGCCCGTTGGTCGGACGCGGCGCGGCTGACGATCGCGCTCTGGCTGTTCATCCTGGTGATCTTCCTGCCCGCGATCATTGCCCGGCACCGCAGCGACAATTGGGGCGGCGTCGCGCTGGACGGCGCCACCATTCTCGTCTCGGCCGGCTTCGCGCTCGGTCTGTTCGTCGTGTTCCGCGCCACCGCGGACCGGCCACCGGCGACGCGGGTGGCGCTGCTCGGCAGCGCGACGCTCCTCGCCTGCCTCGTCCAGATGACGTTCGACCTCTTGTTCACGACCTGGGTGGCGCACAATTTTCGCGCCGCCTGGAGCATGGTGCAGTTCGATTTCGCGCGGATCTCGACATCGCTGCTCAACTATATCTGCGTCTACACGGTCAACGTGGCGCTCTTCCAGCTCTCCTTCTCGCGGCGCCGCTCGCTGACCCGCGAGCGGCAGCTCGCCGCCGCCCAGCACGCCGCGCAGCTTGCCCAGCTCGAAGCGTTGCGGCTGCAGCTCAACCCGCACTTCCTGTTCAACACGCTGAACGCGATCTCGTCGATGATCATCACCCGGCGGAACGACGAGGCCGAGCAGATGACCGACAAGCTGTCGAGCTTCCTGCGCACCAGCCTCGCCTGCGATCCTTCGGAGCTCGTGCCGGTGGAAGAGGAGCTCGAGCTCACCGGCGACTATCTGGAGATCGAGGCGGTCCGGTTCGGCGACAGGCTGCTGGTCGACATCCGCTGCGAGGCGGCAGCGCGCGACGTCCGGGTGCCGGGCATGCTGATCCAGCCGCTGGTCGAAAACGCGGTCAAATACGGCGTCGCCGCGTCAAGCGAGCCGGTGACGATCGCGATCGACGCATCGGTCGAGGAAGACCTGCTCTGCCTCACCGTCCGCAACGGCGGCGGCGGCGGCCGCGTTCCCGCCAAGACCGCCGGCGCAGGCGTCGGCCTCAGCAACATCCGCCGCCGCCTCGCCGCGCTCTACGGCGACAAGGCCAGCCTGCACGCAGCACCTGTCGACGACGGCTTCCTGGCCAAGATCTGCGTGCCGATCCGCAGCGGCGGCGAAGGTGTCCGCGCGGCGCCGCTGCTGCCGCAGGGTTGAGCCGGCGCGGACCTCGCGACCCCTTGTCTCCGCCCCTCGCGACGTGGAACAAGTGCGCATGGACGGGCAAGCGCGGGGTGTGGCGATGCGGGTTCTGCTGGTCGACGACGAGGCGCTCGCGCTCGATCGGCTCGCCGCGCTTCTCGCCGACGTCGACGGCGCGGAAGTCGTCGGCACCGCCACCAACGGCGACGAGGCGCTGGCCGAGATCGTGCGACTGAAGCCCGATCTCGTCGTCCTCGACATCCACATGCCGGGCCGTAACGGCCTGCGCACCGCTGCCGACATCCCGCTCGATCCGCGGCCCGAGATCGTGTTCGTGACGGCGCACGAGCATTATGCGCCCGACGCCTTCGACGTCGACGCCGCCGACTATCTGTTGAAGCCGGTGCGTTTCGACCGGCTCCGCCAGGCGGTCGACCGCGCCCGCCGCCGTCAGGGCATGCGCGAGCGCGCCGACCGGGCTGGCTTGCTGGAGGAACAGGTGCAGAGCCTGAAGGCGAGCGCGGCGGATGCGCGCGACGAGGCGGTGTTCTGGGTGCCGGAGCGCAACGGCCAGCGGCGCGTCACGATCGACAGCATCAACTGGATCGAGGCGGCGCGCGATTACGTGCTGCTCCACACCGACATGCGCAGCCACATGCTGCGGATCACGATGGCGGCGCTGGAGGCGAAGCTGGCCGGCAGCGCGCTGCTGCGCGTGCATCGATCCGCCTTCGTGCGGCCGGATCGGGTGACCGAGATCCGGCGCGAGAACCGGTCGATCGCGCTTGTATTGGCGGATGGCGCGCAAGTGCCGGTGGGGCCGAGCTATCTGAGCTCGATCGAGGCCTCGCTCCGCTTGTCCTAGGTAGACGCGCGCCGGTGCCGATCGCCGCCCGCGGTAGTCACGCCGCGGCGGTCGATCGGCTGTGGCACGCCACGCTCAGAGGCCGTGGGCGAACGAGGTCGAGGCGGCGATGAACATCGCGCTGGTGAAGGCGGCGGCGGCCCAGACGGCCATGCTGCGGATATAGTTGGAGGTCATGATCCTGTTCCTTGCTGGTTGAGCGCCGTGATTGGCGTGGCGTGTCCTTACGCCACCGCCGGTCGGGCCTCGCCGCCGCCGCGACCGCACCCGCCGCCGCCGCGATGAAGCTGCGGCAAGGCGACGGAAGCGTTGCCGCGCGCGACGAAGCAGCACTGCTCCGCTACGGGCCGGGCGTGGGACAGGACGATGCAGGGGCTGTCCGGATTGCCGGCACACCAGCGCTGCCGCCGCTGGCTCCCGCAGGGCGGCGGCGGTCATCAACCCGACCTGCAGCGCCTGATCCACGATTTCACGCCCGGCGCGGGCTAAGCGGATCGCTCCTCGCCGGGGAGTGCGATGTCGTCGCCCAGCGTCTCGCGCAGATAGAGCCGGCCGACGAGCGTGTAGGCGACCACCAGCAGCGGCGCCGAGAAGAACAGGCCGTACGTGCCGAACGCGAAGCCGAACGCCAGGATGACGAACAGCGTCATCGCCGGCGGCACCGATACCACCCGGCGCTGGACGAGCGGGGTAATGAAGTTCGACTGGAACATGCGCACCAGCACATAGGTCGCGAGCACGCCCCAAACCGATCCACCGCCGCCGGCCAGCGCGATCACGATCGCCGGCACCATCGCCAGGGTCGGCCCGACATAGGGGATGAATTCGGAGAGTCCCGCCAGCAGTCCCAGCGCCGCCGCCGACGGCAAACCGGATATCTCGAGCCCGATGCCGACGAGCGTGCCCATCGTCGTCATCAGCACGACCTGGGTCAGCAGCCACAGCCGCAACGTCCGCCCGCAATCGTCGAGCGCGTCCCCGACAACGCCGCGATAGGGCGGCGGCGCCAGCAGCACCGCGCCGTCGCGGTAGAGGCGCGGCTGGGCGGAGAGAAACAGCGCGCCGACCAGCACGATGAGGAAGTTGACGAGGATCTCGCCGGCGCCGAGACCCGCGCCCGCGGCCAGCGTGGCGACGCGGCCGCCTTGCGCGATGTGGCTCGCTCCCTCGAGCATGACATGGCCGAGCGGGCCCCCGGCAAGGCCGGCCCGGACCCGCTCCCAGTCGCCCGGAAGGCGGGTGCCGAGCTCGCCATATTGGCGGCTCACTTCGCTCCCGAACAGCCAGCCGGTCAGCGCCATCGCCGCCAACAGGAGCAGGATCGCGATGCCGAGCCCGGCGCCGCGCCGCAGGCCGCTCCGGGCGGCGATCCAGTCGGCGACGGCGGAAAGGAGGACGGCGCCCATGATCGATCCGAACACGAGCAGCAGCAGATCGGTGATCTTGTACAGGAAGACGCCTAGTCCGAGCGCGATGGCGAGGATCGCGATGCGCCGGATGAAGCGGCGGTCGCGCTCGTCCGGCGCCAGCCTCCCGCCACGTCTCCCGCGCTGTTCCTCCCCGTCCGTCACGCCGCCGACAACGGCCGATCCCTGAAACAGTGCCGGCGACGGAACGCGATTGCCCGCGCCCTGTTACCGTCCTGCAACCGAGGGACGTGCATGGCCGAAGGCTCGAAGACGGTCGTGTATGCAGCCCTGGCCGGCAACCTGTTGATCGCGGCGACCAAAAGCGTGGCGGCCGCGGTCTCTGGATCGTCGAGCATGCTGTCCGAAGCCGTGCACAGCTTCGTCGATACCGGCAACGAGGTTCTGCTCCTCTACGGCATGCACCGCGCCGCACAGCCGGCGGACGACATCCATCCGTTCGGCTATGGCCGCGAACTCTATTTCTGGAGCTTCATCGTCGCGCTGCTGATCTTCGCGGTGGGTTCCGTCGTGACCTGCTTCGAGGGCGTCACCCACATCCTCCACCCGGAGCCGATCAGCCGGCCGATAATCAACTATGTCGTGCTCGGCTTCTCCTTCCTGTTCGAGGGCGCATCGTGGATCGTCGCCTATCGCGAGTTCCGCTCGCTCCAGGCCGGGCGCAGCATCGCCAAGACGATCCGCCGCAGCAAGAACCCGCCGCAGTTCATGGTGCTGCTGGAGGATAGCGCAGCGCTCGTCGGCATCCTCTTCGCGGCGGCCGGAACCTGGGCGGCGGATCGCATCGATCCGCGTTTCGACGGCGTCGCCTCGCTCGGCATCGCCGCGCTGCTGGCGGGGATCTCGATGGTGCTGGTGCGCGAGAGCAAGGGCCTGCTGATCGGCGAGGCGGCCGAGCCGGCGCTGCGCGACGGCGTGACGCGCATCGTCGCAGCAGCCGAGGGGGTGGTCGGCGTGAACGGCCTGATCACCAGCCATCTCGCCCCCAGGGAGGTGGTGGCGCTGGTAAGTGTGGATTTCGAGGACGATCTCGACATCGGCCGGATCGAGCGGATCGTCGACGAACTCGACCGGCGCGTCCGCGAGGCTCATCCGGAGGTGACCGCGCTGTTCGTCAAGCCGCAGGCGCGCGCCTCCTATGCCGAAACCGACCGACGCCGCCTGCAGCCCCCGGACAAGGCGGGATGAGCCGCGGCAGGGATGACGGCGCCGATTGCCGGCGCGCGGCCGAGACGACAGTTGGGATCAGGCGCGCCGCGGCGGCGCGGAGCAGGAACTGAACGACGCAGATGGCGCAGGATGATCGCAAGAAACATGAACCGGATCGCGACGACGAGGCCGAAGACAAGCACGACGAGGGAAAGCCCGACGCCGCCGCGAAAGGCGAGGAAGAAGGCGAACCCGACAAGGACGACGGCAAGGAGGAGGATGCCGGTCCGCCGCTCTACAAGCGACCCGTGTTCTGGATCGTCGGCGGCATCGTCCTCGTCCTGGTCGTCGTCGGCGGGCTGCTCTGGTGGCTGCACGCGCGCCAATATGTGAGCACCGACGACGCGTTCGTCGACGCGCACATCGTCCGCATCGCCCCCGAAGTCTCCGGCAAGCTCGTCGAGGTCGCCGACGCCGACAACCGCCATGTCCACACCGGCCAGCTCCTCGCCATCGTCGAGCCCGACAACCCGGAGGCGCAGCTCCGCCAGTCGCAGGCGGAAGTGCTGGAGGCGCAGGCCAATTATCGTCAGGCTCTGGCAC
>CAXTTP010000204.1:0-5330 GCA_964247195.1 uncultured Sphingomonadaceae bacterium | reverse complement strand
ATTCTGCCTGCCGACTCGGGGCCGACCTGCAGCTTGCCGCTCTGGTCGACCGAGGCGATCGAGCCGCCGCCGGCGCCGATGGTCAGGATCTGGATCATCGGCGAGCGGATCAAGACGCATCTGCGCAAGGCGGCGGAGGCGCACATCTTCCGCGAGCGGATCGGCATACACGCCAATTCCGTGGCCGAGATCATCGATGCGGTGATGGGACGCGCCGGCATCGACGCGAAGGTCGAGAGCTTCCTCTCGGACTATCTGGAGCCGAGCTATCTCGGCCGAAGCGGCGCGCGTGTCGCCGACCTGCTTTCTTCCTTGCCGGTGCCGGTTCGCCGCTAGCGTGTAAACTCGGGCGAGGCGGCGGCGTGCTCACGCTCTCGGGATGGATCCCACTGCAGCATCAGCCCGCCACCGCGCGTCTCGCGTACCCAGCCGATCGTGCCGAGCGTTCCCCAGATGCCGGTCTCCTTGAGCGCGGTGATCAGGCTGTCGAGCGGCTCGAGGTCGTGCAACGGCTCGGTCATCGTCGTTTGCAGCCCGATCGTCTCGGACGTGAGCTTCGTGATGTCCTCGGGTGAAAGTGTGGCCTTGTCGAGCATCTTGCTCCTCCTCGTTTCCGGACCTCTAATAGCATAGCTATCACCGGGATGTGACAGGTTGATGTAAGTTATCTTATGGAGCGCGGCGATCCGCGAGTGAGGCGCTATGAGTGGATCGAGCGACAAGCTGCCGGGCGCCGCGCCGCGGGCGACGGCGGCGGCGCGGGCCCTCTACAAGGTGGCAAAGTCGCTCGCCGACCAGGGCTTGAGCACGGATGCGTTGCCGCTGTTCGAGGAGCTGTGCGCCTCTTTTCCCGAGCTCAGCCTTGGGTGGCTCGGAACGGCGCGGATCGCGTCCGCCGAGACGCGCTGGGAGGATGCCGCCGCTGAGTGGGGACAATGCCTCGCGCGCTTCCCGGAGGAGGCGGCGCCCGGCTGGTTCGCCAACCGGGTGCGCGCGCTATCGATGCTGGACCGGGACGACGAGGCCGCGCTGGTGACGGCCGAGCTCGTGACGCGTTTTCCGTCTAATCCATTGCCGGCGATCCGCGCGGCCCGGGCGGCCGAGATGCGGCGTGATACCCAGCTCGCGGACCGCCTCTGGAGCGGTCTTGCGGCGGCACATCCCGACGACAAGGAGGTGGTTACCGGCCGCGTCCGCAGCGTTGCCGCGCGCGGCAACGCCGATGACGCACGCGCGCTGCTGCGCGCCGCGGAAGGACGGCTCGAACCGGTTGCGGCCACGCTGCTGGAGGCCGACATCCTTCACCTCTCCGGCGAAACCGGCGCGGCGCTGGCGCTGTTGGCCGAGCGGGATGCGGGCGACAGCCGGCTGGCGATCAAGGCGCTTTCGCTACGCGCGGGTGCGATCGCCTGCCGCGCCGACGCCGCGCTGCTGGTCGATGGCGCGCGGAGCTTCGTTGCGCAGAATCCGCAGCGGCTGGACGGCCTGCTTGCGCTCGCCGAGGCGCTGGTTGTCGCCGACAATGGAGACGACGCTCTCGCCCTCGTCGCGGCGCAAGCGGACCGCTTCGCGCGATGCGCGCGCGGTCGGCGTCTGCTCGCCTGGAGCGCGGCCCGGCGCGGCGATCAGCCGGCGGCAACGCGCTGGTCGGAGCGTGCCTATGCGCAGGGCTACCGCTTCGCGCTCGACGCGCCGATGGGGAGTTTTGCGGCCCCGGCAGAGCCGATCACGCCGGCGCCCGGCGAGATCCTGCTGATCTCGGTTATGCGCAACGAGGCCGACTATGTCGAAGCCTTCCTAGCCCATCACCGCGCGATCGGGGTTTCCCGGTTCCTGATCGTCGACAACGGATCGGACGATGCCACGCCGGAACTGCTGCAGCGCGCCCCGGATGTGCATTTGTTTAGCACCACCGACAGCTTCGCGGCCGCGGGGGGAGGCATGCGCTGGGTGAACCACCTCATCGAGCTCCACGGACGCGCGAACTGGTGCGTCTATGTCGATGCCGACGAGCAGCTGATCCTGCCGGATGGCGTGCACCACCTCGGCGAGTGGACGGCGCAACTGGAGGCGCGCGGCATCGATGCGGCGGCGGGGTTCATGGTCGACATGGTCCCGGAAAGATGGAGCGCGTGCGACGCCTATCGTCCCGGCGACGATCCGCGAACGGTATCGGACAGGTTCGTGGCTGACTATGAAATGCTCGGCGCGGTCGACTGTCCCTGGTTCGACGCCGTCGGCGGCGCCCGCCGGCAGCTCTTCGGAACGACCGAGAAGCTGCGCAAGGTGCCGCTCCTGCGGGGTGGATCGGGCGCGCGCTACGTCGATTCGCATTCGATCACGGCGGTACCGGTCGCCCCGCTCGCGGTCGGGCTGCTGCATTTCAAGCTGCTTCGCCAGTATCTCGCCGCGACGGAGATGAATGCGGCCGAACATGCCCGCATCGCCAGCCGTAGCGCGCTTTCCTCGGCGCGCAACCGCCGCTTCGTCGACCATCTCGCCCGCTTCGACCGCGATGCCCCGATCGTGCTCGACCAGGCCGAGACGTTCGTGTCGGCAGGTTCGCTGGAAGCCCACGGCTTCCTGCGGCGGCTCGATCAGCCGGAAGAGGGCTGATCCGGGGCGACGGCGATGTCCGCGGGCGCGGGGAAGGGCCGGCGCGTCAGCGGGAAAGGCACGCGCAGGTCGGCGGCGTTGCCACGGGCCGACGCCGCCGAGTGCCACGCCACCCAGGCTTCCCAATAATCCAGGCGCACCGCCGAGTGGCGATACATGTCGAACGCCGCGACGCCGGATTGGGTGAGCGAACGATCGTGGTGCAGCCCCACCGCGAGCGGCTCGTCGATCAACTTCGGCGCGTTCCAGCCGTAAGTGCGGCGCGTGCGGGCGAAGATCTCCGAGTCCGCGCCGCTGCGCACCGAATCGAAATAGCCCAGCCGATCGAACGTCTCGCGCCGGAAGAATGTCGAAGCCGGGTTGTCGTGGAGATAGGGTCCGACACGTCGCGGGATCACCCGAAGCGCCTTATCGGCCCGGATCCACCGCGAGTAGGACATGGGCGCACCGCCCGCCATCGCCGAGAGATGCCGCTCGACGCGTTGCGGGTGCATCCAGTCGTCCGAATCGTGGAAGGTCACGAATGCGCCCTCGGCCGAGACGATCGCATGGTTCTTGGAAACGTAGGTGCCGACATTGCGGTCGTTGAAGCGGTAGCGGACCCGCGGATCGGCAGCCGCCAGCGCCGCGATCACGTCGCGCGAGTCGTCCGTGCTCAGATCGTCGACGATGAAGAGCTCCAGATTAGCCATCGTCTGGTCGAGCACGCTCTCGGCGGCCCAGCGCAACGTCTCCGCCGCGTTGAAACTGGTCATCACGACCGTGACCTTGGGGTGGTCGCGCCGCCTTGCTCCGGTGGGGCGGGGGAGACCGAGCGGTCGCCCGGTCTGGCACTGCGCGAACGCCTCGTCCGACAGGCCGAACGAGCCGAAGTATTGCTGGATGTGGAGGCGGCGGTCCGTGTCCCGGTCGAGCATGCCGGCCAGGTTGGCGAGACCGAGCTCCAAGTCGCGCCGATCCCGGTCGTCCGCCGCTCCGCCGTGCAGGAGCGGATCGGCGCGGTCGGTCAGGCCGGCCGCCATTAGCGCCTCCGCCAACACGATCCGGCGGCGCACCGACATTTCCGGGTTGAGCCGCTGGGCTTCCTCCAGGTGCACCAGGCCGGCGGACGGGTTGCTCACCGACAGCAGCAAGCCCAGCTGGAACTGATATTCCCAGTCTCCCGGCTCCTCGAGCACGGCCGTCTTGAGCAGCCCCAGCGCGCGATCGACGCGGTCGCAGCGCGTGGCGGCATGGCTGAGCGTCAGGAGCAGGCGCTTGCGTTCTGCCCTGCCCAGCGCCGGCCAAAGGCGCGCATCGGCAAGGACCCCCTCGAGCAGGGTGTCGGCGGTGCGCGCGGCATTCTGGGCAAGAAATTGCCGGGCGAGCTGGATGATCGTTGCCGCCTCCACTGCCGGCGCCTCCCCGGTCGCCCGCGCGCGATCAAGCAGGCGATCGAGGAGGGTCCGGTCCTCCTGCCGGCCAAGATGGTCGAGCCGCCGCTTGACCGCGTCGGCGGGGAGAACCTTCAGCCGCCGATACTCGTCGTCGATCGGCAGGGGAGGGAGCTGCTCGCCGGCAGCTAGCAGCACCGGGTCGACGCAAAAACGGAACGAGCGGGTTACCGGGGCGCCATCGCCCTGCTCGAAACGGAGTGCCGCGGTAGTTGCCTCGAATATGCCCGCGCCGGTCAGCCGCACCGCAAAGCAGATGCCGTCCGCGTTCGCGGGCACGTCGAGGGTCGCGCGGCGCCCCGGCGGGGTCAGCGGGACCTTGGCGTGCCCGATGATCATGCCGTCCGGGTCGAGCAGGTAGGCGACGAGGAAGCAGTCCGGCGGAAGCTCGCCTTCGACCGCCGTGGCCGCAAAGGAGAAGCTGCCGACGCCATCGAGAGCGAGGGTGCGGATCGGCTGGGACCGCTTGGAATTGCCGGAATTGCCGCGTTCGAACAGGTAGTTGTGACGCTTGCCGAGGTCGAAGCGCACGGCACCACCGATGGACTCGATCGGGGCCACGTCCCGCTGCAGCGCCTGGAGCGAAAGCGGCCGGTCGCCGTCGGCGATTTGATCCATCCTGCCCGTCTCGATCCTATTGTGCGGGGCGCGGCGTGTTCCGTGCCGGGATGACCGCATCCTGATAGGTGGCTAGCGTGTCGGCGGCCATGCGGTCGAGCCCGAACCGCTGCGCGACGAAGGTGGGTGCCTCGCTCCGCGCCCGCGCCGCCATTGCCAGATCGAGCGCCGCGGCCACCGCGCGGGCCAGCGCGGCCGGCGTTTCTTCTTGCACGACGATCCCGGTGACGCCGTCGACTAGTGCCTCGGCGCTGCCGCCGGCGTCGGTCGTGACAACCGGCACGCCCAGCGCCTGCGCCTCGATCAGCACGTTCGGCAGCCCCTCGATCGCGGAGGTCAGCAGCAGCACGTCCATCGCGGCGATCCACGGCTCCACCGGAGCGCGAACGCCTGCGAACAGCAGGCGCTCGTCGAGGCCCAGCATGGCCGCGAGCGCCACCATCTCCTGACGCTGCGCGCCATCGCCGAGAAGTACGAGGCGTAGCCCGGGATCGCCGTCGAGGAGGGCGCGTGCCGTGCGCAGCCACAGCTCGGGCCGCTTCGCGGGCACCAGGCGGAGGATGCCGCCCACCACATGCGTGCCCGGCGGCGCCCCGATCTCCGCGCGCGCCGCCGCCACCGCCGCGGCGCCGGCGTGCGCGCGCTGTGCGGCGACGTCGATGC
>CAXTTP010000203.1:0-5374 GCA_964247195.1 uncultured Sphingomonadaceae bacterium | reverse complement strand
GGCGCCGTGGCGCCGCCATTGACGGGGCCTCGGCGCGCGCACCGTCCCCGGAGCACGAAGGGCGTGGCAAGCCTGTACATCGGCGGCGGCGACGCGACGGCGGGGACGTCGCGCGCCAGCAGCGTCGCGACGAGATCCTCAAGCGCGTCCAGCCGCCGCGCCTGGCGGCGATAGGCGAAGCCCACGAAGACGATCAGCGCCAGGAACAGCAGAAACGTCATGACGGGTCAGCCGAAGCGACGGCCCGAGAGCGCCCGGCGGTAGAAGGTCGGCTGCCGCATCGCGCCTGTCTCCGGCAAGGGATACTCCCGCGGAGGATTCCACGTCCGCCGCTTCTGCTCTATCGCTCGTTCCATGACGCGTTTCACGGTCAACGGCCAGCCCGTCCACTACCGGATCGATCCGGAGACCCCGCTGCTGTGGGCGCTGCGCGACGCATCGAACCTAACCGGCACCAAATATGGCTGCGGCGCGGGGCTCTGCGGCGCGTGCACGGTCCATGTCGACGGCAAGGCGGTACGCTCCTGCCAGATGCCGATCGGCGCGCTCGAGGGCAGCTTCGTCGTCACCATCGAGGCGCTCTCGCGCGATCGCAGCCATCCCGTGCAGCAGGCCTGGATCGCCGAGAGCGTGCCGCAATGCGGCTATTGCCAGCCGGGCATGGTGATGGCGGTGGCCGCCCTCCTCGCCGCCAACCAGAATCCCAGCGATGCCGAGATCGACGCCGGCATTACCAACATCTGCCGCTGCGGCACCTATCCGCGGGTGCGCCGCGCGATCCGCCATGCCACGCGCGTGATGCGCGGCGAGACAATCGCGGCCGCGCCGCCGCCGGGCATCGATCCGGCAGATGCGGCGCGTGCCGTGCCGGCGCTCACGCCGGTCAAGCCGTTGCGGCGGTGAAAGCTTTCGGACAGCTTACAGACGAGTTCAGCCATCGCTCAGCCGGCCGGGCGCAACAAAGGTCGATGGTGGCGGAAACCCGCTGCCGAAGGGAGTAGGAACGATGCGCAAGACGATAACCTTCCTGTTGCTGGCGGCGACCGCCTCGCCGCCGCTCTTGGCGCAGACCGCCGAACAGGACCGGCAGGACAATCGCGAGTATCACCACCAGCGTGCCGTCGAACGCGGCGGTGAGCAGCAGCAGTCGCAGCAGCAGCAGCGCCCGAACCCGGGCCGCCAGCAGCCGATGGCGCAGGAGCAGCGCGGCGCCGCGCCGGCGGCCAACCCATTCGGGCAGCGCCAGGCCATCGACAACGCGCACAATGGCTATCCGCGCGGCCAGCGTCCGCAGGGCTTCAACGCTCCCCCCGCCGACGATCGCGGCGCTCGGCCGGATCAGCGTGACGTCTACCGCGATCGCCAGCCCGGCCCGCCCCGGCCCGGCTTCGCCGAAGGTCAGCGGGACTATCGCCAGGATGGCCAGAATGGCCAGGATTTTCGCCGCGGCCCCGACGGGCGGGACGGCCGTGACTGGCGCGGCCGACCCGACGATCGCGGCGTCCGCGAGTTCCGTGGCAGCGACCGAGACCATCGCGGCGACCAGTACGGGCGCGACGGGCAGGCGGGGCGCGACTGGCACGATGGACGCGACGGCCGGGACTGGCGCGGCGACCAGGGCGGACGCGACGGGCGCTGGAACAACGGCTGGCGCAGCGACCGGCGCTACGACTGGCAGGGCTACCGCGCCCAGAATCGCGGAGCCTATCGCCTGCCGCGCTATTTCGCGCCGCGCGGCTATGCCGGCCAATATCGTCGCTGGTCGCCGGGTTACCGGCTCGACGCCTTCTTCTTCGGCCAGAATTACTGGATCAGCGACCCGTGGCAATATCGCCTGCCGCCCGCTTACGGACCCTATCGCTGGGTTCGCTACTATAACGACGTCGTCCTGGTCGACGTTCGCACCGGTTATATCGCCGACATCATCTACGACTTCTTCTGGTAGCGCGCGCTACCGGCGGGTTCGGCCCGGGACGGCGACGTCCCGGGCCTTTTTCATGCGCGGCTACGAACCTTTCATTTCGCTGACGATGCGGTTCGCGGGGAGTTCATTTCGATCGTGCGATACCTCCGGCCATCGATCGCGGGCGGTGCCGGCGTCGATGGCAGTTCAACGAATGGGAGTAGTTCGATGCGCAAGCTCATCCTCGCCGGCCTGATGGCCGCGACCCTCGTCCCCGGCGTCGCCTCGGCGCAGAACGGTGAACTCCGCCGCGACCGCCAGGATGTCCGCGAGCAGCAGCGCGAGCTGCGCGACGCCCGCATGTACGGCGATCGCCACGACGTCCGCGAGCAGCGCCGCGACGTGCGCGACGCGCGCGAGGAATATCGCGAGGACTGGCGCAGCTATCGCCGCGACCATGGCGATGCGTTCCGTGGCCCCGCTTATGTCGGACCGCGCGGCTGGCGCTACCGGCCGGTCACTGCCGGTTATCGCCTGCAGCCGGGCTTCTACGGCGAGCGCTACGTGATCGCCGATCCCTATCGCTATCGCCTGCCGCGCGTCATGGGCCCGACCCGCTACGTCCGCTACGGCAACGACGTGCTGCTGGTGAACGTGCGCACCGGCCGCGTGCTCGAGGTCTATAACAGCTTCTTCTACTGAGGCGCGACGCTCCCCTCCCGTTTCACGGGAGGGGAGACGGCCGCCAGCGCCTCGGCGATCAGCCGCCGCGTGCCGGCGACGCCGTAGAGCGCGATGAAGCTGCCCATGCGCGGGCCTTGGCTGGAACCGAGCAACGTCTCGTAGAGTGCCTTGAACCAGTCACGCAGGGGATCGAAGCCGGCCGCCTTGCCGGCTTCGTAGACCTCGTTCTGAATGGTCTCGGCATCCGCCCCGTCGCCGAATGCCGCCAGACGCGCGTCGAGATCGGCGAGCGCCGCCGCTTCGCGCGCGTCCGGGGCCCGGCGCACCAGCGTCGGCGCGACGAAGTCGCGATGGTAGGCCAGCGCGTAGCCGACCAGGCGAGCGAGTTCCGGATAAGCGGCGGGGTTCGCATCCGGCACGTAATTGCCGAGATAGCCCCAGACCTGCGCCGCGTCGGCCTCGCCGAGCACGCCGACCAGGTTGAGCAGCAGCCCGAACGTCACCGGCAGACGGCTCGCCGGCACCGCGCCGTCGTGGATGTGGTGCACTGGATTGCCGAGCCGTTCCTTGATCGGCTGCTCGAACCAGGCGGCGCGTGACTGCCAGTAATCGTCCACCGCGCGCGGGATCACGCCCATGTGCAGCGCCTTCGCCTTCTTCGGCTCGCGGTAGATGTAATAGGCCAGGCTCTCCTCGGGACCGTAGGTGAGCCACTGTTCGATCGACAGGCCGTTGCCCTTGGATTTCGAGATGCGTTCGTGGTGCTCGTCGAGGAACAGCTCGTAGTTGAAGCCCTCCGGCGGCCGCGCACCCAGCACGCGCGCGATCTTCGAGGAGACCACGACCGAATCGATGAGGTCCTTGCCGGCCATCTCATAGTCGACGCCGAGCGCCGCCCAGCGCATCGCCCAGTCCACCTTCCACTGGAGCTTGGCGCCGCCCCCCAGGATCGAGACGATCATCGCCTCGCCATCGTTGGGATCGGTGTAGCGCACAGTGCCGGCGTCGGCGTCGACGACCTCGACCGGCACCTGCAGGACGATCCCGGTCTTGGGGTCGACCGGCAGCACCGGCGAATAGGTCGCCCGCCGCTCGGCGCGCAGCGTCGGCAGCATCACCGCCATGATCGCGTCGTAGCAAGCGAGGACCTGGCGCAGCGCGTCGTCGAACCGGCCGCTCGCATAGCAATCGGTCGACGACAGGAACTCGTAATCGAAGCCGTAGCGGTCGAGGAATTGGCGCAGCAGCGCATTGTTGTGCGCGGCGTAGCTCTCGTGCGTTCCGAACGGATCCGGGATGCGGCTGAGCGGCCGGCCGATATGCTCCGCCAGCATCGCGCCGTTGGGCACGTTGCCGGGCACCTTGCGCAGGCCGTCCATGTCGTCGCTGAACGCGATCAGCCGGGTCGGCGCATCGCACAGCGCCGCAAAGGCGTGGCGCACCATCGTCGTGCGCAGCACCTCGTTGAAGGTGCCGATGTGGGGCAGGCCGGATGGGCCGTAGCCGGTCTCGAACAGGACATGCCCCTTGGCCGGCACGCCGCCGGGATAGCGCTTGAGGAGCTTGCGCGCCTCCTCGAACGGCCAGGCCTTGCTGTCGAGCGCGGCGGCGCGGAGCGCTTCGGTGTCGGCGCGGAGCGCATCGTTGTTTGTCATTTGTTCCTTCGCGCGCTAGTCAGGCGCGCCGACTTAGAGCAAGCTCGACATCCCGGAAAGGCGCTTGCCGCGTCGCTGCCCGCCTGCCACCCCGTGAGAACGCCATGCCCGCGCAGCCGAACCAGCTCCCCGTGCTCGCCGCCCGCCGGATGGACGTCATGGCCGAGGAGGTGCGCTACGTCGCCCGGCCCGGTCTGCGCGCGCTGCCGGCCGGAACGCTCACCATCCTGCTGTTCATCAGCCCGCAGATCTTCTCGGCCTATTTCCTGCTCTGGGCGGTCTGGTGGCCGCAGCCGGAGACGCTCGGCAACTATGTCTTCGCCTGCGGCTGGACGGCGCTGCTGATCGGGCTGGCGATCGGCATCGTCGTCGTCGTCCTGCGCCGCAATCCCGGCTTCGCGCTCGGCGTGGTGCGCGCGCCCTTTATCCGCCTGACGGTGACCGACCGGCGCGTGATCTGGAGCCTGCCCTGGCATGCCGCGCCGCTGCTGGAGATCGGATGGCAGCGGGTGCTGGGCGGCATCGTCGGCGCGGTCGACCGGCGCGGCCGCGGCAATGCCGCGATGGTGCTCGTGCCCGGCGATCCCGCCGCCGACGTCGACGGCAACATTCATTTCGACCGGCTGCCGAACGTGACCGGCTTCGTCGCCGCGCTCGGCCGGATGGGATGAGGCGGTGCTGATCCCCTATCCCGCGCTCCACGCTACCCACGGCGGCATCTGGATCGCCGCGCCCGACGGCGCGGTCCGCACCGTCGACCGGCGCGAGGCGGTGCGGCGCGCCGCCGAGACGCCGATGATACTGCTCAACGCGCCGGTAATCGGCGCCCGGCTCGGCTATGGCGAAATCTCGGGGCTCGACCTGCTGGAGCTCTTTGCCTTCGTCCATCCCGCCCGCTTCGCCGTGCCGACGCCGGCCGGCATCGCCCGCGCACTCGGCCTTGCCGCGCCGGAGCGCGACGAGACGTCCGCCGCCTTCCTGCTCGCCGCCGCCGCCGCCCTGTTCGCGACTCTCGGCCGCGCCGACTGGCCGGAACGCGAAGGGGCGTGGAGCGGGCTCCAGGCGCTCGGCCGCGCGCGCTGGCCGTGGGCGTCGGCGATCGGCGACCGCGTCGCCCGCCCGGAACGCGCCG
>CAXTTP010000202.1:0-5376 GCA_964247195.1 uncultured Sphingomonadaceae bacterium | reverse complement strand
CGCCAGACCTGGTTCGGGCCGGGCTTGCCCCTCTGCTGGGTCATGACGACCCCCCCGCCGAATTCGAGTTCGCTGTGAATGATGACGCCGTCGTCGTTCTCGACCTTGAGGCGGACCTGGAAGCCGAATGCCCGACACAGCCAGTCGATCGCCGCGGCCGCATCCTTGCAGACGAGCCCACTGGTCATGCGCGGCCAGTCGGTCGGCGGTGGCTTCATAGCCATTGCACGTCTCCTATAAGCGATTCTGCTTATATTGAACGATATCGCTTATAAGTTATTGATGCAAGCTCGTTTTAGCTAGTGCGCTGCGTTGCTCGCCTTGAACGCCTCCCGGTAGTCGTGGTTTTCCCGATCCGGCCCATCGGCGACCTTCAGCTGCTTGTCGAAGATCATCGTGGGGGGCGTTTCCCGTTCGCTGGCGCCAAGCAGTCCGGGCTGGGAGTGGAGATGGGCGATGAGGGGCTGGAGGAATTCACCCAGCTTCAGGTCATCTCCGCGCGCGACTAGGGACGGCTTCGCACGCGGCGAGCGTGCGAGCGGCGTTGGGCTGCCCCCTCCCCTCGCTCGTCCAACCGCGTCACCTGCGCTCTGTGTCGCCGAGCCGATCGGCGGACGGCATTCCTCCGTCGAGGCTGCTTCAAGCCTCGACGGCGGCCGCCTCGGGATCGACCGTGGGCGCGAGCAGTCGCCCCGCCACGCGCCGTACCAGCAGTAGGATCAGGGCCGACGCGCCGATGAGTCCGGCATGGAGCGTCCAGAAGGCCGCGCCAGACATGGATTCCAGCAGCCCGCCGAGCCGGCCGACCAGCATGTTCGAGGCGAACAGGTTGAGGTAGAAAACCGCGATGATCGTGCTGCCCAGCGCCTTTGGTGCACAGCGCGAGTAGAGCGCCAGTCCGACCGGATAGACGTTGGCAATGCCGATCTCGTTGAGCGAATGGAACAGCACCGCCCAGCCGAGACCGATGCGATGGCCGGCCGCCGCCCATGGCGACAGGCCCGCCAGCACCAGCGGCGCCAGCGCGGCGATGCCGGTGCCGATCGTAAGCTTGGTGATCTCGTCGGGCTCCCGCCAGCGGCGCGCATACCAGCGCCAGAAAACCAGCGATCCGCCCATCGCGATGATCGCGCAGATGGAGGTGATGGAAAGCAGCCATGTGACCGGAATGGCGCGGCCGAACAAGCTCAGCTGGTAGCTCGCCTCGCCCCACAGGAGATAGGCGTTGAAGATCTGCTCGTTGCCGACGGTGCCCAGCGACAGGACGGGCAGCAGCAGCACCAGCACCATGATCACCCGGCCTTCGCCCAGCGCCAGCTTGGGGCGGCCGGCGCGGCTGGCGCGGCCGCGTGCAGGCTTCGGCTCCGGCGCCAGCCAGCGCTGCCCGCCGAGGTAGCAGGCCAGCGCCACCATCATGCCCACACCGGCCGCGCCGAAGCCCCACGCCCAGGACACCTGCTCGCCCAACGTCCCGCAGACCAGCGGCGCCACCAGTGCAGCGGTGGAAATGCCCATGACGAACAGCTGAAAGGCGCGCGCCCGCCGCGGATCGTTGATCGGATAAAGATCGCCCACCTGCGCGGTGATGTTGGTCTTGAAGCAGCCCACGCCCAGCACCAGGCAGGCCAGCGCCAGCAGGAAGGCTGCGGGATAGCCCATCAACCAATGACCGGCTGTCAGAAGCGTGGCGCCGATCACCACCGTCCGGGTGCGGCCGATCAGCCGGTCGGCCAGCACGCCGCCCAGGAGCGGCGTCAGGTAGACGAAACCGGCATAGACGCCGAACATGACCGAGGCCAGCGCCCGCGGCGTGAGCGGCCCGTAGAGGGTCTCGAGCACGCCGCGAAACCGCGCCATCCCCCAGACCTGGCCGATATGGTCGGGCTGGAACAGGACGTGGGTGGTGTACAGCACCAGCAGCGCCTGCATGCCCGAATAGCTGAAGCGCTCCCAGGACTCGGACACGGCCAGTACGCCCAGGCCGAGCGGATGGCCGAGGAAGCGTCGGTCGGTCGCGCTACGTCGCAGGAAGTCGGCGCGGTCGAGATTGGTCCGGCCGGCGGCATCGAACGGGTCAGCTGCTGTCGTGGCCACGCCCGTTCTCCCAAAGTCGGTCGATCGTAACGCAACCGTGCGGTGCAGCAAGGCGCGACGCGGGGTCTCGCACGTCTCGCGAATTCGCGCAGCGGCGACGAAAAAAAGGCCGACCCTGAAAGGGCCGGCCTTAAGTCTGGGAGAGGATGCCTGGAAGGCAGGTGTGTTGTGCACTGCGTCATCGGAGTCGGCGTTAACCGCAATCAAGAACGCCAGAAATTTGAGCGGGAGAACCGTTGCGACGGTCCCGTCCCTACAATTCAGTGCAGCCCTCCACCGAGCGAGCGGTAGAGTTCGATCAGGTTGGTTTCCGCGGTCAAGCGCGTGGTGACGAGGCTCTGTTCGGCGGCGTACAGCGTGCGCTGCGCGTCGAGCGTATTCAGAAAGGGTTCGATCCCGGTTCGGTAGCGCGCGTTCGACAAGACGTACGCCTGCCTCGCCGCGGCGCGTAGCGACGTCTGCGCCTCGAGCTGCGCGCCGATCGTCGAGCGGCGTGCGAGCGCGTCCGCCACTTCGCGAAACCCTGTCTGGATCGCCCTTTCATACTGCCCGATGGCGGCATCGCGCGTCGCTTCGGCATAGCGCAGGTTGCCGCGATTGCGGCCGAAATCGAAGATCGGCACAGACACCGTCGGCGCGACCGACCAGGTCCCGCTGCCGCCGCCGAACAAGTTGGACAGGCCGAGGCTGAGCGTACCTGCCGCCGCCGTCAGCGAGATCTGCGGGAAGAGTGCCGCACGTGCCGCACCGATGTCGGCGTTCGCGGCGCGCAGCCGGTGCTCGGCCTCGGCGATGTCGGGGCGGCGCAGGAGGACGTTGGAGGCGAGATCTGCGGGCAGATGCGGGATCGTCGATCCTTCGGGGGCGAGGCCGGCGGGCAGCAGGTTCCCCGGCACGGTCGTACCCGCCAGCAGGTTCAGCCGGTTGCGATCCTGCAGGACGATCCTCACACCGTCGGCAGCGTCGGACCGGGCCTGATCGTAGCTGGTCTGCGCCTGTCGCACATCGAGTTCCGAGGCGATGCCGCCCTCGAAGCGCTGCCGGTTGAGTTCGAGCGTCCGGCCGAACGCGTCCAGCGTATCGCGAGCGATCCGCAGCCTGTCCTGATCCGCCGCCATCGTCACGAAGGCGGATGCCAGTTCGGCGATCAGCGCGGTACGCGTCGCATCCTGTGCGTCGCGGCTGGCAAAATACTGCTCCTGCGCGGCCCGGCCGAGATTGCGCAGCCGCCCGAACAGGTCGATCTCCCAGGCCGATATGCCGACCTGCGCCGAATAGATGTTGAGGCGGCGCTGGCCGCTCGTCACGACGCCGGTGCCTGTGCCCGCGCCTGTGCCGCCGCCGATCCCGCCGGTGCCGGTGCCCGTCGACGACGTGGCGGTGCTGCCCGAAAAGCCTTCGGGGGTTTTCTGGATGGTCGCGCTCGCGGTGCCGGCCAGGGTCGGGCCGAGATCGGCGCGCTGCACCTCATATTGCGCGCGTGCCTGCGCGACATTAGCGGCGGAGACGCGCAGGTCGCGGTTATTCTCCAGCGCGATCGCGATCAGCTGCAGGAGCCGCGGATCGGTGAAGAAATCGTGCCATGCCAGATCGGCCGCAACGATCGGGACCGCCTCGGCAGGACCACCGTCCGGCAGGGCGGCCGCCACCGGCAGCGCCGGCCGCGCATATCTCGGCGCCAGGTCGCAGCCGGCGGTCAGGGCGGCGAGCGCGAGAGCGAGCGCGCGTGCGGTCGATCTCATCTCATACCGCCTGCGCGAGATCGGGCGAGGAAGGTCGGTCGAGGCCGCTTTCGCCGAGGTCCTGCCGGAACAGCTTCCTCACCACGACGAAGAACAGCGGCACGAAGAAGATCGCGAGCGCCGTGGCCGAAATCATGCCGCCCGCCACGCTGCGGCCGATCGCATTCTGCCCGCCGGATCCGGCACCGCTGGCGACGGCCAGCGGAAGTACGCCGAAGACGAAGGCGAGCGACGTCATCAGGATCGGCCGCAACCGCATCCGCGCAGCCAGGATCGCCGCGTCCACCAGCGACTTGCCGGCATGCATCTCGGCGACCGCGAACTCGACGATGAGGATCGCGTTCTTGGTCGATACGCCGACGGTGGTGATGAGGCCGACCTGAAAGAACACGTCGTTGGCGAGGCCGGTCAGCGTAGCCGCCAGCAACGCGCCGATCGCGCCCAGAGGCACGACCAGAAGCACCGCTATCGGAACCACCCAGCTTTCGTAGAGGGCGGCGAGGCACAGGAACACGATCAGCACGGAAAGCCCGTAGAGCGCCGGCGCCTGGCCGGCCGATGCCGCCTCTTCGTAGGAGAGGTTGGTCCAGCTATGTCCGATGCCCGGCGGCAGGTTCGCGTCGGCCAGCTCTTCCATCGCTTTCAGAGCGGTGCCGGAACTGTAGCCCGGTGCGGCCTGACCGTCGATTTCGAACGAGGGCGCGCCATTATAGCGCTCGAGCAGCGCCGGCCCCGATGTCCAGTGCGATCCGGCGAACTCGGTCAGCGGCGTCATCGTACCCGATTTGCCGCGCACGTAGAGCATCGAGAGATCTTCCGGCCGCCCGCGGTACGGCGCATCCGCCTGCACATAAACGCGCTTCACCCGTCCGCGGTCGATGAAGTCGTTGACATAGGCGCCGCCCCACGCGGTCGAGATGGTATCGTTCACGTCCGCCTGCGTGAGCCCGAACGCGCCCGCCCGCGCGCGATCGACATCGATCTGCAGCTGGCCGACATCCTTCTGCCCGAAGATGCGCACCCCGGCGAGGCGCGGATCGGCCTGGGCCGCCGCGATCAGCTTGTCGCGCGCGGCGGCAAGCCTCAGGTGGCCGAGATTATTGTCGTCGGTGATGACGAAACTGAAGCCGGTCGCGTTGCCGAGTTCCAGCGCCGCGGGTGGGATGAACGCGAAGGCGAGTCCGTCGCGCAGCTTCTGGAAGGCCGTGCTGGCGCGGTTGGCGATCGCCTCAGCGCCGTTGGCCTTGCCGTGCCGCTGGTCCCAAGGCTTAAGCAGGATGAAGGCCTGGCCGATATTCTGGCCGCCGCCGGCCGAGCTGAAACCGGTCACGCTGAAGACGGCCTGCACGTTGGCGGCCTCGTCCTTCAGATAATGTTGGCGCACCTCGCTCATCAGCTTGGTCGTCCGGTCGAGCGTCGTGCCCGGCGGCGTACGCACCTGGGTGAACATGAAGCCCTGGTCCTCGCTGGGCAGGAACCCGCCTGGCAGGCGAACGAACAGCAGCGCCAGGATCGCGCAGATCGCGGCATAGACCAGGAA
>CAXTTP010000201.1:0-5439 GCA_964247195.1 uncultured Sphingomonadaceae bacterium | reverse complement strand
GGGGGTGACCGCCTTCCCCTCCCGCGTGCGGGAGGGGCTTCCAAGCCGCGTGCGCCGTCACTAAGGTGCCGGCGCTTCACCCCAGTCCATCACGGAAGACACCGACGGCGATGCTGCGCCCGCGCTTCAACCGCATCCTCCTGAAGCTGTCGGGCGAGGCGGCCGCGGGCGAGGGACCGTTCGGGATCGACGTCGAGGCGGTCAATCGCCTCGCCGGCGAGGTCAAGCAGGCGCGCGACGCCGGCTTCGAGCTGTGCCTGGTCACTGGCGGCGGCAATATCTTCCGCGGCCTCGCCGCGGCCGCCAAGGGCTTCGACCGGACCAGCGCCGATTACATGGGCATGCTGGCGACGGTGATGAACGCGCTGGCGGTGCAGAACGCGCTGGAGCAGATCGGCGTCGACACGCGCGTCATGTCGGCGATCCCGATGGCTGCGGTGTGCGAGCCCTATATCCGCAGACGCGCGCTCCGCCACCTGGAGAAGGGCAGGGTGGTGATCTTCGCCGCCGGCACCGGCAATCCCTATTTCACCACCGACACCGGCGCGGCGCTGCGCGCCGCCGAGATGGGCTGCAACGCGCTGTTCAAGGGCACGTCGGTGGACGGCGTCTACGATGCCGATCCCAAGCGCGTCGCCGGCGCCACCCGCTACGAGAGCGTCAGCTTCAGCCGCGTTCTGGCCGACGACCTCAAGGTGATGGACGCCAGTGCGATCGCGCTCTGCCGCGACAACAACATCCCCATCGTCGTCTTCAACATTCGCGAGACCGGCAATCTGGCGGAGGTTCTCGCCGGCGGTGGAACCGCGACGATCGTCCAGAACCAGGAGGGAGCCGATGCCAGCCTTTAGCAAGGCAGATCTCGAACGCCGGATGACCGGCGCCGTCGAATCGCTGAAGCACGATCTGTCGGGCCTGCGCACCGGCCGCGCATCGACGTCGTTGCTCGATCCGGTAACCGTCGAGGTGTACGGCACGCACATGCCGCTCAACCAGGTCGCCACCGTCACCGTGCCCGAGCCGCGCATGATCGCGGTGCAGGTCTGGGACAAGTCGAGCGTCGGCCCGGTCGACAAGGCGATCCGCTCGGCCGGGCTCGGCCTCAACCCGATCGTCGACGGCCAGAATCTGCGCCTGCCGATCCCCGACCTTACCGAGGAGCGCCGCAAGGAGCTTGCCAAGCTCGCCAGCAAATATGCCGAGGCCGCGCGCATCGCCGCGCGCAACGTGCGGCGCGACGGCATGGACGCGCTCAAGACCGACGAGAAGAAGGGCGAAATCGCCGAGGACGAGCGCAAGCGCCGCGAGACCGAGGTGCAGAAGCTGACCGACGCGACCATTGCCGACATCGACTCGGCGACCGCGGCCAAGGAAAAGGAAATCCTCGGCAAGTGAGCGCGGCTTCGGCCAGGGCGGCGGCGGGTGGAGGCGACGGGCCTGGCGCGGTGCCACGTCACGTCGCGATCATCATGGACGGCAACGGCCGCTGGGCGAAGTCGCGCCATCTGCCACGCCTCGCCGGCCACCGTCGTGGTGTCGAGGCGGTGCGCGCGGTCCTGCGCGCCGCCGGCGATCTTGGTATCGAGGTGCTGACGCTCTACGCTTTCTCATCGGAGAACTGGAGGCGGCCGGCGGCAGAGGTCAGCGACCTGATGGGGCTGCTTCGCCACTACATCCGCGGCGAGTTGAACACGCTTGAGGAAAACGGCATCCGCCTAAAGATTATCGGCGATTACAGCCGGTTCGACCGCGACCTTGTGCTCATGATCGAAGATGCCTGCCGACGCACTGCGGGCAATGAGCGGATGACGCTGGCGATCGCGCTGAACTATGGCGCGCAGGACGAGATCGCGCGCGTCGCCCGGCTCATGGCGGAGGAGGCGCAGGCCGGATCGCTCAATCCGCTCGCGATCGACGCGGCCGCGATCGAGGCGCGACTCGACACTCGCGGCCTGCCGCCGCTCGATCTGTTGATCCGCACCTCCGGCGAGCAGCGCTTGTCCAACTTCCTGCTTTGGCAGGCGGCTTATGCCGAGCTGCTGTTCGTCGACACGCTCTGGCCGGATTTCGACGGACCTGCGCTGGAAGCCGCGGTTGCCGAGTTCGCGCGGCGCGAGCGGCGCTACGGCGGGCTATGATCGAGCGGGTCAGCGACGCCGCAGTAACGGGTAAGCGCTCCGATCTCGGCATTCGCGTGGTGGTGGGCGTGCTGCTGGTCGCGGTCGCGATCGCGGCGCTGGCTGCGGGCGGGTTCGCTTTCTGGATGCTCGCGAGCGCGGCGGCTCTGCTGATGATCGGCGAGTGGGCGGGTCTCGCGAAAGTGCCGCGCTGGAAGGTCACCTTGTCCGTTGCCGTGCTCGCGCTGGTGCTGGTCAACTCGCGCTGGCTGATCTCGGATCCGCTGCGCAGCGACCTGTTTCCCGGCCGCGTGCTGGTGATCCTGTTCGGCCTGGTCGCGATCGGTGCCGTCGTACTGGCGGCGGCGTCGCTTAGCCCCCGGCTCGGCGCCGGCCTGCTCTACGCGGGATTGCCGACGACCGGGCTGATCTACCTGCGCGATCAGCCGCACGGGCTGTGGCTCGCGCTCTGGACGCTTGCGGTCGTCTGGGCGACGGACATCGGCGCATACTTCGCCGGCCGCGTGATCGGTGGCGCGAAGCTGGCGCCGTCGATCAGCCCCAACAAGACCTGGTCCGGGCTGGGCGGCGGCGTCCTCGCCGCGGCGGCGGCCGGCGCGACGATAGCCTCGACGGGGGGGTTATCGCCGCGACTGCTCCTGCTCGGTGCGCCGATGGCGGTGCTCGCCCAGGCGGGCGACCTGTATGAGAGCTGGCTCAAGCGCCGCGCCGGCGTCAAGGATTCCGGCCGGCTGCTGCCGGGTCATGGCGGCATCCTCGACCGGCTCGACGGGCTGGTGCCGGTCGCGGTTGCGGTCGCGCTCCTCGCCATGCTTGGCTGGCTGTGACGCGCCGGACCGTCACGATCCTTGGCGCGACCGGCTCGGTCGGCAGCTCGACGCTCGATCTGGTCGAGCGCGAGCCGGACCGGTTCAGGGTCCTTGCCCTTACCGCCAATTGCGACGTGGCGAAGCTGGCGGCGGCGGCGATCCGGACCCGCGCCGAACGGGCCGTCGTGGCAGACGAATCATGCCTCGGCGAGCTGCGCGACGCGCTTCGTGGCACCACCATCGGCGTCGCTGCCGGCCGCCAGGCGGTGATCGAGGCGGCAGCGCTCGGCGCCGACTGGACGATGGGCGCGATAGTCGGCTGCGCCGGCCTCGAACCGCTGATGGCAGCGATCGAGGCGGGTGGCACGGTGGTGCTGGCGAACAAGGAGCCGCTGGTATCGGCGGGCGAGATCATCCTCGCCGCCGCGGCGCGGAGCGGCGCGCGGTTGTTGCCGGCCGACAGCGAGCATAACGCCATCTTCCAGTGCCTGGACGCGTCCCGGCTCGACCGGGTGCGCCGGATCATCCTGACCGGCAGCGGCGGTCCGTTCCGCGACTGGTCGCTGGACGAGATGCGCGATGTCACCGTCGAGCAGGCGATCGCGCATCCCAACTGGTCGATGGGCGCGAAGATTTCGGTCGATTCCGCGACGATGATGAACAAGGGCCTCGAACTGATCGAGGCCGCGCGGCTGTTTCCGGTAGATCCCGCGAAGATCGAGATCGTGATCCACCGCCAGTCGGTGATCCACTCGATGGTCGACTATGTCGACGGCTCGATCCTCGCCCAGCTCGGCGTCTCGAACATGCGCGTGCCGATCGCACATACGCTGGCCTGGCCCGACCGGATGGCGACTCCGATGGAGCCGCTCGACCTGATCGCTCTCGGTCGCCTCGATTTCGAGGCGCCGGACATGGTCCGCTTCCCGGCGCTCCGGCTCGCCCGCGATGCCCTGGTCGCAGGCGGAGCACGGCCGGCCGTGCTCAATGCCGCGAACGAGCAGGCTGTCGCCGCTTTCCTCGGCCGCCGCATCGGCTTCCTCGATATCGCCGCAATCGTCGGCGATGTCCTCGACCGCTACGATCCGCCTGCGCCGGTTTCTCTGGCCGAGGTGATCGCGATCGACGCCACAGCCCGCCGCAAGGCGAGCGAGGCGATGGAGGTGTTGCCCGCGTGACCGAAGGCCCTGGCCTGATCCTGACCGTGCTGAGCTTCCTGCTCGTCATCGGCCCGCTGATCTTCCTCCACGAGCTCGGCCACTACTTTGCCGGCCGCGTGTTCGGGGTGAAGGCGGACGTGTTCTCGATCGGCTTCGGGCGCGAGGTGACCGGCTGGACCGATCGCCGCGGCACCCGCTGGAAACTCTCGCTGCTGCCGCTCGGCGGCTATGTGAAGTTCGCCGGCGACATGAACCCGGCGAGCACGCCTACCGACGAGTGGCTGATGCTGCCGCCGGCCGAGCGCGCCCGCACCTTCCAGGCCAAGCCGGTGTGGCAGCGGTTCATCGTCGTGGCGGCCGGGCCGGTCACCAACTTCATCGTCGCGATCCTGATCTTCGCCGGCTTCTTCTGGGCCTTTGGCGAGCCGCGCACGCCCCCGGTGATCGCGCGCGTCTCGGCCGGATCGGCGGCGGAGCAGGCGGGCATGCGGCCCGGCGACCGTATCGTCGCGCTCGACGGCGCCGCGGTCGAGCGCTTCGAGGATATTTCCCGCTACGTCAGCATCCGCCCCGAGCAGCCGATGACGGTCAGGCTCGATCGGGGCGGCGGTACGCTCGACATGGTCGTGACGCCGCATGCGGATTTGCTGCACGATCGCTTCGGCAACGAATTCCGCCGCGGCCTGCTCGGCATCGCGCCCGGCGCGCGGGTGATCGTGCCGCTCGCCACGGGCCAGGTGTTCGTCGCCGCTGTCCGTCATACCGGCGACATCGTCCGGATGATGGTGGAGACGATGGGGCAGGTGGTCACCGGCCGCCGCTCGGTCAAGGAATTCGGCGGTCCGATCAAGATGGCGCAGTTTTCCGGGGAGCAGGTCTCGCTCGGCTGGCTGCCGTTCCTCGAGTTCATGGCGATGATCTCGATTAATCTGGGATTCATCAACCTGTTGCCAATTCCACTGCTGGATGGCGGTCATCTGTTCTTCTATGGGCTAGAGGGAATCCGGCGGCGGCCTCTGCCGGCGGCGGCGCAGGAGTGGGCGTTCCGCTCGGGCCTGGCGCTGCTGCTCAGCTTCATGATCTTCGTGACGCTGAACGATCTGGGGTCCTTGGGGCTTTGGCAACGGCTTGCCGGGTTGATCGGCTGAAACCGATCGGGCAGGGCGTGCGGGCGTTGCGCCGCTCCTCCCCGGGACGGCTTTATTGAGAGTGAGGGCGGGGACGCGTGACTGTTTCGATCAACTCCGGGTGTCGCCCGCGGCTTGCGTCCGTGCTGCTCATCGGCACCATCCTTGGCGGCGTTGCGGCGCCCGCTTTTGCCCAGGCCGCGCC
>CAXTTP010000200.1:0-5498 GCA_964247195.1 uncultured Sphingomonadaceae bacterium | reverse complement strand
CGGCTGCTGATGACGCCGGCCGCGCACGAGAAGCACCACGCGACGCTTCAACGCGATTTCAGCACCAATTGCGGCTGGTCCAATCCCCTCCTCAACCGTGTGTTCGACGCGTTCCGGCGGCGCGGCCGGCTCGGCGATGGCGGACTGGAGCCGAACTGAGCCGGCTCGCGAGGCGCGGATCGCTAGCGTCGACAACGGTTCGCCGCCGCTCGCGACGGTGCGCAGCATGCGCCACTCCCGGGCTTCAGACGCCCGCCGGTCGCCCCATCTCGTCGAGGTCGCGTATCAACGCGCCATCCTGGATGCGACGGTAGAAGCAGCTGCGCTCGCCCGTATGGCATGCCGGTCCCGCCGGCGTTACGCGCAGCCACAAGGCGTCCTGGTCGCAGTCGATCCGCGCCTCGATCACCCGCAGCACATTCCCGCTGGTCTCGCCCTTCTTCCACAGCCGCGCCCGCGATCGCGACCAGAAATGCGCCTCGCCGCTGGCCAGCGTCCGGGCCAGCGCGTCTGCGTTCATGTGCGCGACCATCAGCAGCTCGCCGCTGGCCGCATCGCTCGCGACCGCGGTGATCAGCCCGTCGCGATCCCACTTCGGCATCAGCTTCGCGCCTTGCTCGCGCCCGTCGTCGTTCACCTCGGCAAACCCTTCCATGTTGCGGACTTTGTAATGTTGTCGTCGCAATAAGGGCGACAAGCCGTGTCGCCCACCCTATATGGCCAAGCGACCGCCATGACGACGGGTCGCCCATGATCACGACACATCCTTTCGACGACCCCGACAATGGGGACAAGCTGCGCGAAGAGTGTGGCGTTTTCGGCATCTGGGATGCCGACACCGCGGCTGCGCTCGTCGCGCTGGGGCTGCATGCATTGCAGCATCGCGGCCAGGAGGCGGCCGGCATCACCACGTTCGACGGCCGGCAGTTTCATACCCACCGCGCGATGGGCCACGTTGCCGGCAATTTCGACAAGGACGACGTGATCCGCGGGCTGCCCGGCCGCTCCGCGTGCGGCCACGTCCGCTACTCGACGACCGGCGAGACGGCGCTGCGCAACGTTCAGCCGCTCTTCGCGGAGCTATCGTCCGGCGGCTTTGCCGTCGCCCACAATGGTAATCTTTCCAATGCGATGAAGCTCCGGCGCGATCTCGTCCGCCGTGGCGCGATCTTCCAGTCGACGTCGGATACCGAGACGATCATCCATCTCGTCGCGACCTCCAACTACCGCACCCTGCTCGATCGCTTCATCGATGCGCTGAAGAAGATCGAGGGCGCCTATTCGCTGGTCTGCCTGACGCCGGAGGGGATGATCGGCTGCCGCGACCCGCTCGGCATCCGCCCGCTGGTGATGGGCAAGCTCGGCGAGAGCATCATCTTCGCATCCGAGACGGTCGCGCTCGACGTCGTCGGCGCGAAGTTCATCCGCCAGATCGATCCCGGCGAGATGGTGATCGTGTCGGATCAGGGCATGCGCTCGATTCGGCCCTTCGCGGACGTGGCGCCACGGCCCTGCGTCTTCGAGCATGTCTATTTCGCGCGTCCCGACTCGATCGTCGACGGATCCTCGGTCTATTCGGTCCGCAAGCGGATCGGCGCCGAACTCGCGATCGAGAGCCCGGTCGACGCCGACCTCGTCATTCCCGTTCCGGATTCGGGCACACCGGCGGCGATCGGCTACGCGCAGGAATCCGGCATACCGTTCGAACTCGGCATCATCCGCTCGCACTATGTCGGTCGCACGTTCATCCAGCCGGGCGATCAGGTCCGCCACCTCGGCGTGAAGTTGAAGCACAATGCCAACCGTGCGCTGATCGACGGCCAGCGGGTGGTGCTGATCGACGATTCGATCGTACGCGGCACCACCAGCGTCAAGATCCTGCAGATGCTGCGCGAGGCCGGCGCCGCCGAGGTCCACCTCCGCATCGCTAGCCCGCCGACGCGGCACAGCTGCTTCTATGGCGTCGACACGCCCGAGCGCGCCAAGCTGCTCGCGGCGCAGATGACGGTGCTTGAGATGGCCGCGCACATCGGCGCCGACAGCCTCGCCTTCGTCAGCGTCGACGGTCTGTATCGGGCGCTGGGCTCGGCCAAGCGCGAGCTGCAGCCGAACCACTGCGATGCGTGCTTCACCGGCGACTATCCGACCCGGCTGACCGATCAGGAGGATGCCGCTCCCGTCGACCAGCTCGCGCTCACCCACGAGCGTGTCGACGCCTGATCCATTCCGCCACGGGACGCGCATGATCGATAAGCCATTGTCCGGCCGTCTCGCGCTCGTCACCGGCGCGAGCCGCGGCATCGGCGCCGGCACCGCCGAGGCGCTCGCGGGTGCCGGCGCGCATGTCATCCTCACCGCGCGGACGGCCGGCGGCCTCGAGGAAGTCGAGGACCGCATCCACGCCGCTGGCGGCAGTGCCACGATCGCTCCGCTCGACCTCGTCGAGAGCGAGAGCATCGGGCGCCTCGCCGCCGCCGTGCTCGGTCGTTGGCGGGCGCTCGACATGCTGGTCTTGAACGCCGCCCGGCTCGGCAGCCTGGCGCCCGTCAACAGCATCGACGGCAAGGAATTCGCAGCGGTGATGACGATCAACCTGCTTGCCCAGCAGGCGCTGATCGCGGCGTTCGACCCGTTGCTACGTGCGTCCGATCGCGGCCGGGTGATCGGCGTGACCTCCAGCGTCGCCGCCAACCCACGCGCTTATTGGGGCGGCTATGCGGCCAGCAAGTCGGCGTTTGAGACGCTGCTGCTCTGCTATGCCGACGAGGTGCGCGAGATCTCGCCGATCCGCGTGGCCATCCTCGATCCCGGCGCCACCGCGACGGCGATGCGGGCTCGGGCCTTTCCGGGCGAGGACCCGGCAACGCTCAAGCCGCCGGCCGCTGTCGCCGAGCGGATCCTCGGCATGCTGACGGACGACTTCGAGACAGGCGCGCGGATCGCGATCCCGAAGCGTTAGGCGGCGCCCTTCACGAGTGTGACCTGGGCGAGATCGATACCGCCGCCGCGAAAGCCGCCTTCGCAATACATCAGGTAATAGCGCCACAGCCGCACGAATGCCGCGTCGAAGCCGGACGGCAGCCGGCCTTCCTCCACCGCAACATCGAACCGCTCACGCCAGCGCCGCAGCGTCTCGGCATAATCCATGCCGTGGCCGGCACGATCCTGCCAGCGCAACCCGGCCTGTTCCGCCGCCAACCGAAGCCGCCGCTCGGACACAAGCATGCCACCGGGAAAGACATGCGCCTGGATGAAATCGGCGTTGGCCGCGTAATCGTCGAAGATCGCGTCGTCGATGGCGATGAACTGCAACGCGGCGCGGCCGCCTGGCTTCAGCGCGGCGGCGATGCGGTCCATGAACGATCGCCAATAGCGCTCGCCCACCGCCTCGATCATCTCGACGCTGACGACCACGTCGTGCACCCCGGAGAGGTCGCGATAGTCGCGCAGCTCGATCGCGACATGGTCCTCCAGCCCCGCGGCCGCGGCGCGGGCGCGGGCGAACGCCTGCTGCTCGGCGGACAGCGTGATGCCGAGCACCTCGACGCCCTTGTCCCGCGCCGCCTGCACGGCGAGCGCACCCCAGCCGCAGCCGATCTCCAGCAGGCGTTGCCCGGGCGCCAGGTTCAGCCGTTCGAGCAGCAGCGCATTCTTGCGGACCTGCGCCGCCTCCAGCGCCTCGGCGCTATCGGCGGGGTCGAAGACCGCGCCCGAATAGGTCATCGTCGGGTCGAGCCAGGCCGCGTAGAAGTCGTTGCCGAGATCGTAGTGGAAGGCGATGTTGCGCCGCGATCCGGCCCGGTCGTTGCGCCGGCTGGCATGGATCAGCCGCTTGCCGAGACGAGCCAGTCCGCGCCCGCGGGCGACGCCGCCGAGCGATTGGCGGTTGAGCATGAACAAGGTGAACAGCGGCACGGGATCCGGGCTGGTCCACTCCCCCTCCACCCAGGCACGATACCAACCGATCGAGCCGTGCAGCGCGAGCCGTGCGAGCGGCCGCCAATTGGCGAGCGCCACAAACGCCTGCGGCCCCGCCGCCCGCCCGCCCAGCCGGCGGACCCGCCCGTCCGGCAGCGTGACGTCGATCGCGCCTCGGCCGAGCCCCGCGTCGATGCGATCGAGCACACGCCGGAACAAGGGCGCTAACAGCCGGCCAAGCAAGCCGACACCGCCGTTGAAGCGCCTGTCGGCGGCGGCGAAATGGTGCCCGCGGTTCGGGCTCTGCGCGTTCATGGCCGACTTCTGACGGCTTATTCTCGCCGGAACAAGCGTCCGATCATCGTGCCTACCCCGTGGACGCGCGCGCCGCCGCCAGTGCCCGCTCGCGTCCCTCGCGATGGCCGATCAGCTTGGCCGGATAGCCCAGCGCAGCGCCTCCTTCGGGATCGTGGATGACGCTGTCGTGAAGTGCGGCAAGCTCCGGCACCCATTGGCGGATATAGGCGGCCGCATCGAACTTCTCCGATTGCAACAGCGGCGCCATGATCCGCCCGAACGGGCTCGAATCGACGCCGCTGCCGGCGACCCACTGCCAGTTGACGCTGTTGTTGCCATAGTCCGCATCGACCAGCGTGTCCCAGAACCAGTGCTCGCCACGACGCCAGTCGATCAGGAGGTGCTTGATGAGGAAGGAGGCGGTGATCATCCGCACCCGATTGTGCATCCAGCCGATCGACCAGAGTTGGCGCATGCCGGCATCGACGATCGGATACCCCGTCAGCCCCTTCGTCCAAGCGGCGAAGTCGCGGTCCGCGTCCGCGCCGGTGCGCCAGCGGATGCGATCCGCCACGGCGCGACCGCTGGCATCCGCATAATCGGGCAACTGGTCGATCAGGTTGCTGGTGAAGTCGCGCCAGCCGAGCTCGCGCCGGAACGATGCCGCGCCGATCGTCCGGCGCGCGGTGGCGTGCCAGACCGCGGACGGCGAGATTTCGCCATGATGCAGATGCGGCGACAGGCGTGCGCTGCCGTCGATCGCCGGCAGGTTGCGATCCGTGTCGTAGCCGTCGACGACATCGGCGAAGCGGGCAAGCGCCGCCGCCGCGCCCGCCTCGCCCGGCGCCCAGACGTCGAACGCCGCTGCCCAGTTCGGCCGCGTCGGCAACAGCTTCCAGCCGGCCAGTTCGTCGCTCGCCGGTTGTTCCGCCACGCCGACGATTGCGCGCGGCGCCGGCACCGGCGCGGGCGGCGGCAGGCGCTGCTCCAGCGCGCGCCAGAACGGCGTGAAGATGCGGTACCGGCTGCCGCTGCCCGAGCGCACGCATTCGGGATCCTCGAGCAGATAGCCGTCGTGCAAGCATAGCTCGACCGCGCCGGCGAGCTCCGCCTCGGCGGCCTTCCACCAGGGCTCGTAATGGCGGATCGCGTGGACGCGGGTCGCACCGACCTCGCGCGCGACCCGCGCCACCTCGCGTGCCGCATCGCCGCGACGCAGGATCAGCGGCGCGCCGAGCCTCGCCAGCGAGTTCGCGAGCGATGCGCGGCTATGGTGCCGCCAC
>CAXTTP010000199.1:0-5548 GCA_964247195.1 uncultured Sphingomonadaceae bacterium | reverse complement strand
TCCGCTCCGAAGGCGACGACCGGATCGGCGTCACGATCGCGCGCGCCGAGTTCGGCCGGCCGTACCGCCGCCGCGCTGCGCTGGCCGGGGGCCGTGCTGACCAAGCCGAGACCGTGTTGGAGCTGACCTACCGCAGTCCGCTCACAAAGTGGCTGACGCTGCAGCCCGACCTGCAATATGTCCGCAACCCGAGCGCGGACGCGGCGCTCGGCGATGCGCTCGCAATCGGCATACGCATCGAAGTAGGGCTTTGATCGCGGCCGGATAAGTCCGTTATCGGCATCGCTCTTTCGGGAACGTCAGGCGGGGTGGATCGGTTGAGCGATCACCGATGGGCACCCCCATCCGGCGGATGGAAGGAACCTGTATGTCGACGCCTGAAGATCTGAAGGATGTGTACACCGACGAGCTTAAAGACCTCTGGTCCGCGAACGACCAGATGAAGCGCTTGCTCAAGAAGATCACCTCGAAGGCCACTGACGCCGCACTCAAGGAGATGCTGACGAACTCGCAGGCTGGCATCGAGAAACATACCGAGGTGCTCAAGGAACTGATCGCCGCGCAGGACGAGAAGGTCTCGAAAGAGCATTGCAAGGGCATGGAAGGCCTCGTCACCGAGGCAACCAAGCATGTGATCGAGGAAGGACCCAAGAAGGGCCCGCTGCTCGATGTCATCATCATCGCTCAGTACCAGCGGATGACCCACTACGGAATCGCCGGCTTCGGCACCGCCGCCGCCTACGCGAAGGCGCTCGGCCTCAAAGACGACGACAAGAAGCTCCGTGACGCCACGAAGGAGATCTACGGCGGCGACGAGTACATGACCAAGCTCGCGGAGACGAGCGTCAACCTACAGGCGGAAGCCGCTTGACCGTTAGCTCGCCGGCCCCGTGTCGGCGAGCATCCGGCCACGGAAATCACCTCGGTTCGGGTGCCGAGCGAAGGAATAAGTGCGATGGACGCCATAGCGCCTGCAAGCAACCTCCACGGCGACGGCCCATCAGCAAGCACGGCTCAAGCGGAACTTGACCGCCGGGAACTGGCATTCGTAGCGATGGAACGCACGCGCATGCCGATGGTCGTGACCGATCCTCGCCAGCCGGACAATCCGATCGTGCTGGCGAACCGATCGTTCCTTGAAGAGACCGGCTACGCTGCGGACGAGGTGCTGGGGCGGAACTGCCGGATCCTTCAGGGCCCCGACACCGACCCCGCTGCGATCTTCGCGATCCGGTGCGCCCTTGAGGAGGAGCGCGACATAACTGTCGAGCTGCGCAACTACCGCAAGGATGGCACACCGTTTTGGAACCAGCTCTACATCAGCCCTATTCACGACGATGACGGAGAGCTGCTCTACTTCTTTGCCTCGCAACTGGACATCACACGTCGGCGCGAAGCCGAGGAGCTTGAGGCGGCCGAGCATCTGCTGCTCCGCGAGGTTGATCACCGTGCGAAGAACGCACTGGCTCTTGTTCAGGGTATCGTCCGGTTGACGAAGCGCGCCGATCCGGACGCGTTCGCGAATGCCGTGCAGGCGCGCGTCGATGCCCTCGCAAGAGCGCACTCGATTCTCGCGGATGCCCACTGGCATGACGTGCCCTTGGAGCGCGTGGTGCGGAGCGAGCTGGAGCCGCTCGGCATCCGCCGGATTCGTATCGACGGCGACGCGACCGCGCTAGCCGTTGCCCACGTCCAGCCGGTCGCGTTGCTCCTCCACGAGCTGGCGGCGAACGCGCAACATCATGGCGCCTTCTCCGTCGTCGATGGAACGCTGTCGATCGACTGGCGCCAAGATCCATCCTCCCGTGAGCTCAATATTCGCTGGACAGAGATCGGCGGTCCTGCTCCCGCCGAAGAACGCGTGCCGGGCTATGGGCAAACAATGATCGAGGCGATCGCATCGCGTCAGCTGCGCGGGCGGGTAAGCTATGAGTGGAGCGAGGCCGGTCTAGTGGCTGACATCGTCATTCCTGAACGCGCGCGCGAGTAATAACTCCCCGGCGAAAGCTGCATCACACTCAAACCCTTCTCATCCTGCGCCGCGCAAAACGCTAGATGGGGAGAGTCAAACGGGTGACCTCAGCGGAGGCGTAACGCTCGTGCCGGCATCCACATATCGACATTTGGGGAGCAGCGCGGCACAGGCGCCAAGGCGCCAGGGCGCCGGACGCACCAAATTGCACGCACCCGCTCGCTGTCTCATTCACCCCGATCGCGCGTCAGCCAGGCTGAAGTGGCCGCCACCGCCATCAGCGCCGCCCCGAGCCCGGCTTGACCACGCTTGCGGAGCAGCGAAAGGCCAACCGTCGCGAGGCCGGAGGATATCATTGCAACCTTCTTCAGTCCCACCGTTCTGGCCAGGCGAGAGCTGACGCGCGCCGCGAGCAGGTCTGCGGGCACAGACGGGTAATCAGGTTTCGTCGACGTGGCCGGAAGCGGGCTATCGCATGTCGCCCACGAGGCCTCGCTAGTCTCTCTCTTTTCGCCTCCGCCCGCCACATGATCCGCCGCCCACGCGCCGCGCCCGCCCAGCGGCTTGGCGGTACCGTCGGTCGTGTCGGCCGCAGTCTGGTGCTCCAGCTCGGAGTTGAGCTCCGCGCCGAACAGCAGGACATAGCTCGACAGGTACAGCCAGGTCAGCATCACGACGACCGCACCCAGCGAGCCATAGGTCGCGCTGTAATTGCCGAACTTCGCCACATAGACGCCGAAGCCCAGCGTCAGCAGCAGCCAGCACAGCGCCGCGAACAGCGAGCCCGGCGTGATCCACGACCAGCGCGCTTTCCGGCGTGACGGCCCGTAGCGATACAGCGTCGCCGCCGCCGCCGCGCCACCCGCGCCGAGCAGGACGTACGAGAGGATCTTGCCCGCCACCAGCAGCAGCCCCGGCGCGCCCGGCACCAGCGTCTCCAGATGGCCGAGTGCGGCGATCGCCACCAGCGCCACGATCGCAACCAGCACGGCGGCTGCGGTGATCGCCAGCGCCAGCAGGTTCACCTTGATGAAGCCGCGCGTCTCCTTCTCCTCGTACGCCACGTTGAGCGCGGTGATGATCGATCCCGCGCCGTTGCGCGCGCCGAACAGCGCCACCGCGAGCGCGAGCAGGACGCCGAACCCCTTCTTGGTGCCCGACGTCTTGACCACGTTCATCAGCTGCTCGCCAACCAGCTTCGCAGCGTCGGCCGGCATGATCGAGGTCAGCCCCTTCATGTTGCGCACCACCGTCTCGGGATCGGCGAGCAGCCCGTAGCTCAGCACGATCGCGCCGAGCAGCGGGACCAGCGCCAAAAAGCCGTAGAAGGCGACGCCGGCGGCGATCAGGCCGACATTGTCGTCACCCGCCTCGCGCCAGGTGCGCAGCGCCACCTCCTTCCAGCCGGCGAACGGCATTGCCCACGGACTCTGCGCGTTCCGGCCGGTCGAGGGCGCGGCGGGCGGCTTCGCCATGTCGCCTAGCCCTTCTGCTCGACAAGCGCCGGCAAGAGCGGGCTCACCGTCGCAGCCCGGCGAGGATGTCATCAAGAGGGTTGGAGCCGCCGCCGAGCAGGCCACCAAGGCCGCCCAGACCACCGCCTAGGCCACCTGCGCCGGCATTGCCGCCCAATACTGAGCCAAGCATGCCGCCCAGGCCGCCTCCGCCGGACTGCGCACTCGCGCCTGCAACATGGCGGGCGACCATCGCCGCCACGATCGGCAGCATCGCCTTTAACACGCTGCTGGAGACGCCGGATTGCCCGGCCGCATGATCGGCCACTTGCCGGCTGACGTCCTTGCTGCCGAAGATTCGGCCGAGGATATCATTGCCGGCCTGTGTGTCCGGCTGTTGGATGGCGCTCGCCGCATCGGCGACGCCGGCGGGATCTCCGGCCTCGACCTGCTTGTGGAAGCCGCCCGCGATGGCGGGCATCAGCGATCCCATCGCGGCGCGCGTCTGCTCCGGGCTCAATCCGAACCTGGCGCCCAGGCTGCCGAGATCGACGCCACTGGAGCCGAGGATTTGTTCGAGACCTTGCATGCCACTCTCCTTCGATGCCCTAACGTTCCTGTGGACGTTGCGAGCCCTCGACCCGGCAGCCGGCACTAAAACAGATCGCGGCCTTTCGGCGGCGATCCCTAAGCGTCCAACGACGCCGCACGCCACGGCAAACCCTGCCATTTTCCGCTGACGTAGCTCCGGGCGATCAGATACACCTGTCGTCGTTCACACCCCCAGCCCAAGATCAAAGGGCCTGCAGATTCCTCAGGCTCTCTTGAGGATCGGTGGGCTGCGCCATCGCCTGCGCCTCCTCATCAATGCGTGACGCCAGCATAGGGTTTTCGCGGCGCTGTTCCTCGAGCAGCGCAATGATTTTAGCCACTTTGCGCTCGCTTAGGATCGCCACCTGCAGGGTTAGTTGTGCACGTCGTTCGGCCAGCTGATCTTGATGCCGCTGCGTCGTGAGGATCAGCAGTGCGATCAGCAAGGCGGCGATCGTCGCGACAAACGCTAGATCCGGAAATGGGAATTCCTCAAGGGCGGTGACGCCTAGTCGGCGGGCGAGGTAGTTGCCAGACATCCAAACGATAATCAGCACGATAATCAGGGCCACCGCGGCTGGGCGACCCAATACGCTCGTCACTCGGTTCGCAACGCGCTGAGTCGGCGTCGTGGTGCGCTCGTGCTCACGATGAAGTTCCGCCAGATGTTCAACCGTCTCCTGGATGTCTGAAGGTCCGGTCTCACTCACCCGCGGGCTCCTGCTTAGCCGGCCGGCCATTTTCATCGACAGCGACGTAAGTGAACACGCCATCGGTGACCTTGTGTGGCGCATCGCCGCCTCGGCTCTTGGCCCACGTCTCGATCCTCACCTTGACAGAACTGTCTCCCGCCTCCTCCAGCCAGCAGAATACGCTGACATCGTCGCCGACCGACACCGGCTGAAGGAACTCGACCGCTTCGATGCGGACCGTGACGACCCGCTTGCCAGAATGGCTAACAGCGAAGGTGCCGCCGGCCAGATCCATCTGAGATAAGGTCCATCCGCCGAAGATGTCGCCGCTTGCGTTCGCATCGCGTGGCATGGCGACGGTTCGAAGATGGGCTCCGCCGGAAAGGTCGGGCAACTGGTCGCTCATTTGATCTCTCTCGTTCCTCGGCGGTCACAGCAGGATCGCCACGGCAAGAACCCACACCCGTTGAAACGGGTTCATCGAGCACCGCGCCGTCAGCAATTCATTGCATCATTATGCAGGGTCAGCCCAAATTGCCGCTCGGATGCGACGGTGCTGAACAGGGCCTCGAACAGACCCAGACGCGGTTTTATAGTCGCACGTTCATGCGCGTCGAAACCAAACGTTCGTTCATGCCGGTCTTCTAAGAGCAGTCTGCCCGATCGTGTCGAGCGGTCGCGGCAGTACATGGCCGCCGCGGTCTGCAAGAGTTCGACCTCGAGCTTCATGGATAGGTCATTGAAAGCGGCCACTCGGGCGCTAGCCCGCGCAGCGGCGCGACGGCTGTCAATCGGCTCGGGATCTTGACCCCGTATAAGCGTCCAACATTGACCCCCAT
>CAXTTP010000198.1:1416-5554 GCA_964247195.1 uncultured Sphingomonadaceae bacterium | reverse complement strand
GTGATGCACGACCTGTTCCACGCCCGCACCGACCAGTTCGGCGGCAGCGGCGACAGCGTGGCCACGCTCGACGTCGCGACCGAGACGCGCCTGCTCGGCCACGCCGATGCGGTCGTCGCGATCCAGGCGGCGGAGGCCGGGTTCGTGCGCGATCGCGTGGCCGGCACCCGATCGATCCTCGCGCCGATGCCTGCTCGCGCCGTCGCTGCGCCGCAGCCCGGCGACGGCGACCGGCTGTTGTTCGTCGGCAGCAACACCGCCCCAAACATCGTCGGCCTGCGCTGGTTCCTCGACGCGGTCTGGCCGAGCGTGCGGGCGCACCGCCCCGGTTCGCGGCTGGAGGTGGCCGGCACCGTCGCGCGCGCCTTCGGGGCCGCGCCGGCGGGCGTCAACTTCCTCGGCCTCGTCGACGATCTCGCCGGCCGCTATGCCGAGGCCGGCATCGTGATCTCGCCGCTGCTGCAGGGCTCGGGCCTCAAGATCAAGCTGGTCGAGGCGCTTGCGCATGGCAAGGCGTGCGTCGTCACCCCCGTCACCCTGCAAGGCGTCGAGGGCGTGCTGGCGGGCGCGGTGGTCCGCGTCGCCGCCGCGCCGGACTTCGCCGCGGCGATCGCACTGCTCCAGGACGAGCCAGAGGTCCGCAGCCGCCTCGCCGTGGCCGCGCTCGCGGCGGCGGCCGCGCAGTTCGGGCCGGCCGCCTGCATGGCGGAGTTCACGGAGTGGCTGCGGGAGGATCCTTCGTGAAGCGCCAGGCGCGCACGTAATCGACATCCATCGTCTTCGGAAATTTCATGTCGGACGGGGGATTGCCGGGCCAGCTGCCGCCAACCGCCAGGTTGACGAGGATGTACATCGGCTGGGTCATGTCGGCCGGCGTGGGCATCGTCGCCGTCTTGATCCCGTCGACATACCAATCGACCCGGTCGGGCAGCCACAGCGCGCCGTAGCGGTGGAAATCCTGCGCGCTCCCCGGATAGGAGACCCTGTGCGTCACCGCCTTCGGATCGAAGTGCGAGTGGATGCTCTGGAAGGCGATGCCGGGCTTGTCGCCATGCGCCTCGAGGATGTCGATCTCGGGTGGCCAGCCACCATTCTTCGGCAGCAGCCAGAACTCCGGCCACAGACCCTTGCCGGCCGACCAGCGCGCGCGCATTTCGAAATAGCCGTATTTCTGGGTGAACCCGCCGCGCGTCGAGATCAGGCCCGAACTGTAGGCAACGTTGCGGAGCGCGCTGGTCTGCTGGTTTGGCGGCGTGTTCATCGCCAGATCGGTCATCACCGCGGCATGCACCGCCGGTGTCATCGGCGCGGCGGTGATCGTGAGGATGCCGCCGGCGGTGGCGAACGGGTCGACACCGAGCCCGAGATAGGCGGGATCGAAATAGACCTGCAGCTCGCGATTGCCCCACAGGTTGCGCTTCGCGATCGACTTGGAATCGGCAGTGCGGTCGGCGAAGACGTTGGTCCAGCGCGCCGTGTCGAGCGTCGGCGCGCTAAACTCCTCGGCGAAGGATGGGACGAGGTCGTAGCCGGCCGGCGGGCCGTCCGGTCCCGCGGCGGCATCGCCCGGATAGCCGCGGCCGATCAGCGCCGATGCCGCGATCAGGGCCGCGCCGCCGAACAGCACCCACCGTCGCCTCATGCCCGCGCTCCCGCAGGATCGTGCCGCGCCCGCAGCCGCTCCACCTCGTGCGCGTCCCCGCGCACCGCATGGAAGGCGATGAGCTCGGCCAAAGCTGCGCGCACGCTCGCGCGGCGCGGGCGAAGCCTGGCGAGGATCTTGCGGGGGTGGCGCGCGCCGTTCAGCACACGGACGAACGGGTGCGGCGGCGGTGCCTGCCCGATCCGGTTGGCCCGCCCAATCGCCCGTGACAAGGTGCCGTCCAGCGCGCCCTGCGCGGCGAGATAGCCCCGCGCCCAGTCGAGATAGCGCCCGCGCGCGGCGTTTGGCTGGTCGGCCACATAATCGCCTTCGTCGATCGCGGTGTGGCAATGCGAGCCGAGATGCATCCGATATGCCGACACGCACGCCCGCGATATCCGGATGCGATGCCGGATCAGGAGCGTCGTCATCAGCGAGGTATCCTCGTAGATGCCGCGAAAGCCGAGGTCGAACCCGCCGACGTCGAGCATCGCCTGGCGGCGGATCATCGTCGAGCAATTGGCCGGGTGCAGCCCCTCGTCGACGATCATCGCGGCGAGGAAACCGCTGCCCGGCACGGTCCGGTCGGCCCATTCGCGGAAGACCTGCATCCGATCCGGCTCGCCGTCCAGCGCCGGGTCCCAGTTCCAGAAAAGGGTGGCGCCGCAGGAGAGCCCGATCGACGGATCGGCATCGAGCGGGCTCGCGAGCGTGCGCAGCGTATCGGGGAACAGGATGTCGTCGGAATCGAGGTAGAGAATATATTCGCCGCGACCCTCGGCGAGGCCGCGATTGCGCGAGACCGCCATGCCTTCGTTGCGATGCGCGGGATGATCGACATAGCGGATCCGCCCGCCGCTCGCCGCCGCCGCCTGCCGGGCGATCGCGGTACTGCCGTCAATCGATCCGTCGTCGACGAGGACCAGCTCCCAGTCAGCGCCGAGCTGCGCCTCGACGCTGGCGATGCTGTCGGCGATGAAGCGCTCGGCGTCGAGGAAGATCATCACGACCGTGATCCGCGGGCTCATCCGAGCGCCTCGGCATTTGCCCGGCCGGCGAGCACCCGCCCATCCTGAAGCACCATCTGGCAGGCAGCATCGGCGATCGCGGCGCGGTGGGTGATGACGAGGATCGTCGCCCGCGGCAGCGCCGCGCGGATCGCCCGGAAGATCCGCGCCTCCAGGACGACGTCGACCGCGTTCGTCGCCTCGTCGAGGATCAACAGGTCCGGCTTGCGTGCGATCGCCCGGGCCAGGCCGATGCGCTGGCGCTGGCCGCCGGACAGGCGCATGCCGCGATCCCCGACCGGCGTCCGGATCCCCAGCGGCAAAGCGTCGACATAGTCGCCGATGTGCGCGACCTCCAGCGCCCAGCGCACGTCCGCGGCGCTGATCGCCGGGTCGAAGAAGCGGACATTGTCGAGGATCGTGCCTTCCTGGAGATCGATGTCCTGGCCCGAGAAGCCCAGCCGGGCGAGCCAGCTGGTGCGTTCGAAGTCGCGGATCGGCACTCCGTCGACCAGGATGTCGCCGTCCTGCGGCTCGTAGAGCCTGGCGAGCAGGTTGATCAGCGTCGTCTTGCCGGCGCCGCTCGGGCCGATAAGCGTGGTGAGGCTGCCTGCGGGAATCGTGAAGCTGACGCCGTTCAGTACCGGCGTATCGGCGTCATGCGCGAACGACACGTCCTGGAAGCGAACCTCGCGCTCCAGCCGCTGGAATCTTCGCGTGCCGGACGACGGCAGCTGGATCTGCGTCGGATCGAGCGCGCCGCAGACGATGCTGAGCGGCAACCTGCCGTTGAACACGGTCAGCAGGCGATCCTCGATGTCGGAGGCGTGCGGCACGACCCGGAACAACAGCGCGAGCGTGATCACCGCGGTCGTGGACGGTACGTGGGCAGCCGCCGCCACCCACACCAGCAACGCGAGCGCGGCGAGCTTGCCGACGCGGCGCAGCCCGCCGAACACGCTGTTGGTCACGGCAAGCCGCATGTGCGCCGCCGACACCGCCGCCGAGGAGCCGGCATAACGGTCGATGAAATCGCTTTCCGCCGCGTGCAGCCGGATCGTGCGCATCCCCTGCACGGTGGCGACAGTATGCGCGAGCAGGCGCTCGTTCAGCGCCGAGATCCGGCTGCCCAGCGTGGCGAACCGGCGCGAGGCGAGGTTGAGCAGCCCGCCGAGCACCAGCCCGGATGCGATCGCGACCGACCCCAGCAGCGGCGACAGGAACAACAGGTACACGCCGTAGACGAGGATCGCGCTCACCCCGATCACGATCGCGGTGGCGTTGAGCACGGTCACGGTGAGGAAAGGTGCCTCGTAATCGAGCGTGTCGAGCATCGCGCCGTGGCCCTCGCTGCTCGCCTGCTGGTAGCTGGTGCGCAGGTAGGCGGCGTAGATCCGGCTCCGGGCGCGGTGGGTGACGCGGTTGGCGATCAGTTCGCCGATGATGCCGTTCAGTTCCGTAAGAAGCGCTGCGACGAGCACCACCGCGA
>CAXTTP010000198.1:0-1406 GCA_964247195.1 uncultured Sphingomonadaceae bacterium | reverse complement strand
CGACGAGTTCGTGGGTGCTCGTGCGATCGAGGCTCCCGATCAGCCGGCCGATCGGGCCATCCTCGCCGAGCTCCGAACGGACGCCCAGGATCCGGTAGATCAGCAGCAGCCCGAAGGTCAGCCCGATGCCTTCGAACAGCGAGAGCAGGATGCCGATCGCGACCAGCACGCCCTGCAGACCCAGCTCCGGGCGCGCCAGCCGCGCCACCGTGGCGACGATGCGGCCCCACGGCAGCAGGTGATCATAGCGGTTCACGGCAGGTCGGCCGCCTCGGGCGGCTCGCGATCGTTGCCGATCTTCGCTGCGAAGGCATGGATGTCGTCATAGCCGGCGATGTCGATCCGCGGCACCCGCCACGGCGTCCCCCAGACCGGCGCGATGCCGCCCTCGGCATCGAAGATGCGGGTATAGCCCGCCGCCCCGAGGATCTGCTCGACGCGCGGGTTCATCGCCCCGAACGGCGGCGCGACGGTGGTGATCGGCACGCCCAGCCGCCGCTCGAGCTCGGCCCTGGAGCGCACCGCCTCGTCGAGCAGGTCGCGAACCGGCATCTGGTCGGCGGCGCGGTGCGTCGCGAGATGGCTGCCGACCGACATGCCGCGCGCATGGAGCGCGACGATCTCGTCCCAGCCCATCAGCGGCGCCGGCGGACCGTAGGCGGCGTCCCAGTCGGCGGCCTGCCCGACCCGCTCGGTCACGACGAACATGTGCGCCGAGAAGCCGTTGCGCTCGAGAATCGGCCAGGCATGCTCGTGGAAATCGACATAGGCGTCGTCGAAGGTGATCAGGATCGGGCGACCGCGCAGCGAGGCCGAGTTGCGCTGCCCCTCCTCCCACTCCTCGATCGAGACCGAGCGGTAGCCGCGCCGCCGCAGGTAGCGCAGCTGGTGCTCGAAATCGCGCGGCGTCGTGCGCCATTCGGAGAGACTCTCCGGCCCGTCGTCGGCGATGCGGTGGTACATCAGCACCGGCAGGCGCGCGGTACGCTCCGCGTCCTGAACCTGCGGGCGGGTGCGGATCGCGCCGTTCCACACCACCATCGCCGCGATCTCCGGCGCGAGCTCGGTGCCGAGCGGCACTTGCCGCGCGGCGGGCTCGGCCTGTTTCCCGGCGGGCGTGACGCGGCGGTAGAGTTCGACCAGATATAGGTCCGTGGTCAGCGCCGCGACCCGCTCCAGCCCCGGCCGCGCACGGAAGATGCGCGAGATGGTGTCCGCGCCGAAGGGATCGTTCCAGTCGAAGCCGGTATGGCCGGGTTCGTCGGTCACCTCGAACGCGTGGGCGTGGAGGAACATCCCGCCGGGGACAAGCGCTGCCTCGACCTTCCCGGCATAGTGCTCGAGGTCGGCTACGCCGCCCATATAATAGAGCACCTCGGACGAGACGATCAGGTCCCAGTCCGCGC
>CAXTTP010000197.1:0-5562 GCA_964247195.1 uncultured Sphingomonadaceae bacterium | reverse complement strand
TTGTGGCTGATCAGGCGGTGGCGCTTGCCGGCGACCCCGTGCTTGATCTTGCCGGTCGCGGTGAGCTTGAAGCGCTTCTTGACACCGCTCTTGGTCTTGAGCTTGGGCATTTTCGTCTCCGTATCTAGCGACGCTTGTGAACGGCCGCGGCAGCCCATACCGGCCGGGCAGTCCTGACAAATCGCGGAAGGGCGCGCCTATACGGAAGTGGCGCCCGCTTGGCAACATCGCCATCGTTGCGGAACCGATTCGGCACGCGCGCGGTTGAAAGGCTCAATGGCAGATTCACCGTCCAGCTCCACCTACGACGCCGCGCCGGCAGGCCGGCGGCCGCGCCGCGATCCGGCCCGCCTCGCGATCGGCATAGCGACGGGCATCGTCACCACCCTGATCGGCCTGCTCGTGCTTGCTTGGGCGATCTTGTTCATCACCAAGGGCCGGTTTCTGAAGCCGACTTTCGAGAAATATGTCAGCAACTTCTCCGGGCGGAAGGTGCGCGTCGCCGGCGACTTCCAGCTCTATTTCGCGCCGTTCAACGTCAAGTTCGTCGCCGATGGGCTGACGATGTCCAACCCCGCCTGGGCGAGCCGGCCGAACCTCTTCTCGGCCGGCCACATCGACACGCGGGTGGCGACGCTGTCGCTGCTCTTCGGCGCCAAGAAGCGGCTCAACTGGCTGGCGCTCGCCGACAGCGAGACCAACCTCGAATGGGATCCGGCGCACAAGAGCAACAGCTGGACGTTCAGCGCGGATGGCGCGCCGCTCGAACTTCCCGACATCCGCCGTGCGATCGTCAGCGGGACGGCGGTACACTACCGCGATCCCAAGATGGCGCTCACCACCGACGTCAAGTTCGATACGATCGGCGCCGAGGGCAAGCATATCGACAACGCGATCCGCTTCGCCGGCGGCGGATCGTTGCGCAAGGAGCCTTTCACCATCTCCGGCGCGCTGACCTCGCCGAACGAAGCGCTGGCCGGCGGCCGCACGCGGTTCGACTTCCACGCCGGCGCCGCGCGGACAAAGGTCGACGTCTCCGGCACGCTGCCGGCGCCGACCGTGTTCGAGGGGAGCGACCTGCTCGTCCAGGTGCGCGGGCAGAATCTGCGCGAGGTCTTCGATCTCGCCGGCATCGCCGTGCCGGATACCCGCGCCTATCGCCTGCGCTCGCATTTCACGAAGCAGGGCGGCGAGTATCGCTTCACCCAGCTGACCGGCAATTACGGCAACAGCGATCTTGCCGGCAGCATGACCGCATCGATGCCCGGCAACCGGCCGAAGCTCGTCGCCGACCTGCGTTCGCGCCGCGTCGATATCGTCGATATCGGCCCGTTCATCGGCTACAATCCGAACGCGCTCGCGACCAAGGGCGCGACCGCGGCCGTACCCCAGACCGGCGGCACGCCGCGCCTGCTGCCGGATGCGCCGCTGCGGATTGAGGCCATCAAGGCGTTCGACGCGCACGTTGTCTACAAGGTCGCGGACATCAAGCAGCCGTTCGTGCCGATCTCGAACATCGCCCTGACGTTCGACCTCGATCATAGCCTGCTCAAGCTGTCGCCGCTGACCTTCGACCTCGCCGACAGCGGCCATCTCGCCGCCGATATCTCGATCAACGCGCGCGTGCCGGCGGTGATCACCGACTACGACATTCGCCTGTCGCCCACGCCGCTCAACAAGCTGTTCCGCACCTCCGGCGTGTTCAATGCGGGAACGACCGGCACGATCAAGGCGCACATCCAGATGAAAGGCACGGGCGATACCGTGCGCGAATCGCTCGCGACCTCGAACGGGCGGATCGCCATCATCCTGCCGAAGGGCACGTTCTGGACGCAGTATATCCAGCTCGCCGAGTTCGATGTCGGGCTGTTCCTGCAGAAGCTGCTCCAGGACAAGCTGAAGAAGCCGGTCGAGGTGAACTGCGGCCTGATCGCCTTCACCGTTCGCAACGGCGTCGCCGCCACGGATCCGGTGCTTATCGACACCGACAAAAACGTGATGACCGCCAAAGGCGGGTTCAGCTTCAAGAACGAATCGCTCGATCTGAAATTCCGTGCGGACGGCAAGAAGTTCAGCGCCTTCTCCGGCCAGTCGCCGGTCGGCATCAACGGCTATTTCGCCAAGCCGGGCTACCAGCTCGTCACCCCGCAGCTGCTCGGCCGGGCGGGCGCAGGCATCGCGCTCGGCATCGTCGCCAGTCCGCTGGCGGCGGTGCTCGCCTTCGTCGATCCGGGGGACGCCAAGTCTGCGGCGTGCGGACCGGTGCTGGCTGGCGCCACTTCAAGTGCACAGCGCACCATCAGGGGCGATCCGCGCAAGGATCTCGGCACGAAGAGCGACAATCGCGAGAAAGCTGCCGAGCCAAAGAAGAAGAAGATACTCGGGATCTTCTAGCCGAGCGCGTCGAGCACCGCCTCGATCAGGCCCGGATCACCGGCGGCGATGACGTGGCCGTCGCTGCCGGCGTCGAGCCGGGCACCATGCCAGTCGCACATCCGCCCGCCGGCGCCCTCGACCACCGGCACCAGTGCGGCGAAATCGTAGAGCTTGAGGCCGGACTCGACCACGAGGTCGAGATGCCCGCTCGCGAGCAGGCCGTAATTGTAGCAGTCGCCGCCATAGACGGGGCCCTGCTTCGGCCTGCCGCCCGACACCGTGCCGACCAGCGCCAGGAACCGACCGACCTCCTCCTCGTCGAACAGATGCGGGCTTGTCGTCGCCAGCGCCGCGCCGAGCAGGGCGTCGCGGGAGCGCGTGGTCGCGACGGTGCCGTTGAACGTCGTCGGACGATAGCGGGCGCCGATCCAACGTTCGCGCAGCACCGGCTGGTCGATGATCCCGAGCACCGGCCGGCCGGCCTCCATGAGCGCGATCAGCGTGCCGAAGATCGGCCGCCCGGCGATGAAGCTGCGCGTGCCGTCGATCGGATCGAGCACCCAGACGCGTTCGGCGCCCTCGCGCGAATTGCCATATTCCTCCCCGACGATGCCGTCGGCGGGCCGCTCCTGCTCCAGGATCGCGCGCATCGCCGCCTCCGCGGCGCGGTCCGCCTGCGTCACCGGCGACGCGTCGGGCTTGGCCTCGATCGCGAAGGGCGCGCGGAAGAGGTGCCGAATCGCCTCGCCCGCGGCGTCGGCGAGGCGGCAGGCGAGCGCGAGGTCGGCATCCGTCATCGGCGGTGGGAATAGCCGGACGATGCGGCCTCGGCTAGCGTATGACGGGCATCGGGAGCTCGCGAAGCCGCGATCCCCGCCGAAGAAGGGATCAGTCGAACAGCGAGGAGACCGAGCTCTCGTCGGCGATGCGGCGGATCGCCTCGGCCAGCAGCGGCGCGATGGTCAGCAGGCGGATCCGTCCGGCGGCGGCGACGGTCTCGAGCGGCAGGATCGAATCGGTGATCACGAGTTCGCTCAGCACCGATCCCGCGACCCGCGCCACCGCGCCCCCGGAAAGCACGCCGTGGCTGACATAGGCGACGACCTCCTCGGCACCGCCCTCGCGCAGCGCGGCGGCGGCGTTGCACAGCGTGCCCGCCGAATCGATGATGTCGTCGACGAGGATGCAGAAGCGGCCCGAGACGTCGCCGATGATGTTCATCACTTCCGATTCGCCGGGCCGCTCGCGGCGCTTGTCGACGATCGCGAGCGGCGCGTTGTCGAGCCGCTTGGCGAGCGCGCGCGCCCGCACCACGCCGCCCACGTCGGGCGAGACGACCATCAGGTTGCGGCCCGCGAAGCGCGCCTGGATGTCGGCCGACATCACCGGCGCGGCGTAGAGATTGTCGGTCGGGATGTCGAAAAAGCCCTGGATCTGGCCGGCGTGGAGATCGACCGACAGCACCCGGTCGGCCCCGGCGACGGTGATCAGGTTGGCGACCAGCTTCGCCGAAATCGGGGTGCGCGGACCCGGCTTGCGGTCCTGCCGGGCATAGCCGAAATAGGGCACCACGGCGGTGATGCGGCGCGCCGACGCGCGCTTTAGCGCATCGATGCAGATCAGCAATTCCATGAGGTTGTCGTTCGTCGGGTAGCCGGTCGACTGGATGACGAACACGTCCTCGCCGCGGACGTTCTCGTTGATCTCGACGAATATCTCCTCGTCGGCGAAGCGGCGCACGCTCGCCTCGGTCAACGGGATCTCCAGATATTCGGCGATCGCGCTCGCGAGCGGCGCGTTCGAATTTCCGGCCAGAAGCTTCATCGCGGGCACCCTCTTCGATGCCGCGCCTCTTAGTGAGCGCATCGCGCCGGGGAAAGGGGTGGCTGCGCCGGCCCTGCGCGCCTTATAGCGACGGCGTGACCGTCACCACCCGCTTCGCGCCGTCGCCGACCGGCCGGCTCCACGTCGGCAATATCCGTGCGGCGCTGCTGGGCTGGCTGTGGGCGCGGCAGCAGGGCGGCCGCTTCCTGCTGCGCCTCGACGACACCGATGCCGAGCGTTCGACCGAGGCATTCGCAGAATCGATCCGCGCCGACCTTGCCTGGCTCGGTCTCGAACCCGACGGCAGCGTCCGCCAGTCCGACCGCACCGGCCTCTACGAGCGTCACTTCGCAGCATTGCGCGACTCGGGACGTGTCTATCCCGCCTACGAGTCGGCGCAGGAACTGGACCTGAAGCGCAAGGTGCTGCTCGGCCGCGGCTTGCCGCCGGTCTATGATCGCGCCGCGCTGGCGCTCGGCGCGGAGCAGCGCCGCACCCTCGAAGCCGAAGGCAGGACGCCGCACTGGCGATTCCGGCTCGACCACGACGCGGCGGTCGAATGGATCGACCTGATTCGAGGGCCGCAGCGATTCGATCCGGCGCTGCTCTCCGATCCGGTCGTCCGCCGCGGCGACGGCAGCTGGCTCTACATGCTGCCGAGCGTGATCGACGATGTCGACATGGGCATGACGCACGTCGTGCGCGGCGAGGATCATGTCACCAACACCGCGCTCCAGCTGCAGATGTTCGCAGCCCTAGGCGCCGACGCGCCGGCGTTCGCGCATGCGCCGCTCCTCGTCGGCGCCGACGGCAAGCTCTCCAAGCGGCTCGGCGCGCTCGGCGTGGACGAGCTGCGGGCCGGCGGCATCCAGGCGACGGCGCTGCTCGCCTATCTCGGCCGAATCGGCACCAGCGAGCCGGTGACGGCGATGGCCGACCTCGCGCCGCTCGTCGCCGGCTTCGATTTCGCCCATGTCGGCCGCGCGCCGGCGCGGTTCGACATGGAGGAGCTCGCGCGCGTCAACGCGCAGACCATCCACCGGCTCGACTTCGCGGCCGTCGCCGATCGGCTGCCGCCGGGGATGGATGCGGCGACCTGGGAGGCGATCCGCCCAAACCTCGCCACGGTGGCCGAGGCGGTGGAGTGGTGGGCGGTGATCGAAGGCCCGGTGACGGCCGCGAGCGCAACCGAGGATCGCGACTTCCTCGCCGGCGCGGCGCGGATCGCTGCCGCGCTCGACTGGTCGGCATCGCCCTGGACCAGCCTTGCCGACGCGCTGAAGGCAGCCACCGGCCGGCGCGGCAAGCCGCTGTTCCTGCCGCTGCGCCTGGCGCTCACCGGCCGCGACCACGGCCCCGAGA
>CAXTTP010000196.1:0-5583 GCA_964247195.1 uncultured Sphingomonadaceae bacterium | reverse complement strand
CCAAGGACCCGCTGATTAAGAGTCAGCTGCTCTACCAACTGAGCTATGCGTCCGTGCAGGATCTGCCGTGTGGCCGATCGCTTGCGGACGCGCCGGTTAGCAGGGGTGCGTCCCGGTGTAAACAGCCGAGGCGATATGCCGCGTTGGTTGCAAGCCATCGCTCGATGTGGCGGCGCGATCCGTCGCGGCGACGAAGCGCTAGCCGGTGCCGCGGTTGCTCCGTTCGATCGACATCAGGATGCCGAGGCAGAGCATCACCGTCATCATCGCCGATCCGCCGAACGATACCAGCGGCAGCGGGATGCCGACGACGGGGGCGAGGCCCATCACCATCATGAGGTTGATCGCGAAATAGAAGAAGATCGTCGTCGCCAGGCCCGCCGCGGCGAGCTTGGCGAAGCGGCTACGTGCGGCGAGCCCCACCCGCATCGCCCAGAAGATGATCAGCAGATAGGCGCCGATGACCGCCAGACCACCGACCAAACCCCATTCCTCGGCCATCGTCGCGAAGACGAAATCGGTATGTTCTTCCGGCAAATATTCGAGATGGCTCTGGGTCCCGTTAAGGAATCCCTTGCCGAGCACGCCGCCCGAGCCGATGGCGATCTTGGACTGGCTGATATGGTAGCCGGTGCCGAGCGGGTCGCTTTCCGGATCGAGGAAGATCAGCACGCGGTTGCGCTGGTAATCGTGCATCATGCCGAGGCCGAGCGGCATCGCGGCAGCCAGCGCCAGCGCCCCGCCAACGAACAGCCGGAGCGGCAGGCCGGCCAGGAACATGACAATGAGGCCGCCCAGGCCGATCATTGCCGCCGTCCCCAGGTCGGGCTGGAGGAGCACGAGCGCAGCCGGTATCCCGATCAGCGCGCAGGCCGGCCAGATCGCGTTCGCGCGCCGGATCTCGCCGGCCGGCAGGATATCGTAGAAACGGGCCAAGGCGAGCACGATGCCCGGCTTCATCAGTTCCGAAGGCTGCAGGCGGATGATGCCGAGATCGAGCCAGCGCCGGCTGCCGCCGCCGACGACGCCCAGCGCCTCGACCGCGATCAACAGGATGACGAGGACGGCATAAGCGGGCAGAGCGGCGCGCTTGATCTGCTCCTCGCGAACCCGCGAGAGCAGCAGCGCGCCGGCGAGGAACACCGCGAACCGCGCGCCGTGCGAAAGCGCCCACGGCCGCATGCTCCCGCCAGCCGCCGAATAAAGCACGACCATGCCGAACGCGCCGAGCCCGACCACGAGCAGGATCAACCGCCAGGGCAGGTCGGCGAGCGGCGCCGGGACCAGCGAGTTGCGCATCATTCCAGCCCCTCGCCCGGCGGCGCCGCAGCGGCGTCGGCGGGTGGCGCGGCGGGCGGCGGCTCGGGCGTCACCCCCGGCGTCGACGAGGATGGTGCAGGGGCGACAGAGGCATGCGCGGCGCGCCAATCTTCCGATTGGCGCGCCATCCGCGTCGCGATGTCGCCGCCCCAGCGTGCTTCCTCGGCGAGGAGCGTTCGCGTCGCGCGCTCCGGATCGAAGAGGTAGGTGATCACGTCGCGCGCGATCGGCGCCGAGAGCGCGATGTGGCCGCTATGTTCGAGGATGGTGGCGCAGGCGTAGAGCGGCGCCTCGGCCGGCGCGAAGCACACGAACAGCGAGTGGTCGCGCTTGGGGAAGGGGACCGCATAGTCGCTGAGCACCCCGGTCGACCGCTCGGCCATGGTGATGCGGCGGACCTGCGCCGTGCCGGTCTTGCCGGCGAGCAGGATACCGGGCAGCGGCAGCCGGCCCTGTCCGCCGGTGCCGCCGCCGTTGACGACCGCGCTCATCGCGTCGCGGACGATGGTGAAATGATCCGGGTCGATGCCGAGCGATGCAGCTTCCGGCCGCTTCGCCTTGATCAGGCTGGGCACCAGTGCGCGGCCCGATCCCAGCCGCGCCGCCATCACCGCCAATTGCAGCGGATTGACCAGCGTGTAGCCTTGGCCGATGCTGGCGTTGACCGTGTCCGCCACGGTCCAATCATGCTTGTATTTGCGTAGTTTCCAGGCGCTATCTGGGACCGTTCCGTAACGCTGGGAGGTCACCGGGAGGTCATATTGCGCGCCCAGCCCGAGGCGCCGCATCATCGCCGCGAGCCGATCGATGCCGATCCGCCGCACCATCGTGTAGAAATAGATGTCGCAGCTCTGCATGATGGCGTGCTTCATATCGAGCGCGCCATGGCCATGTCGCTTGTGGCAGTGGAAGACGGCCGAGCCGAGCCGATACTGGCCGGTGCAGACGACACGCTCGTCGGGCGAGACACCGGCATCGAGCAGGGCCAGCGCGTTCATCGGCTTGACCGTGGATCCGGGCGGATACAGACCTTGGGTCACCTTGTTGATGAGCGGATGATGGTCGTTCTGGGACAGCATGTCCCATTCGAGATGGCTGATCCCATCCGAGAAGCTGTTCGGATCGTAGGACGGCATCGACGCCATCGCGAGCAGCTCGCCGTTGCGGCAATCGACGACGACGCAGGCGCCGGAATTGTCGCCGATGCGGCGCGCCGCATATTCCTGCAGCCCGGCGTCGATCGTAAGCCGCAGCGGCGCACCGCCGGTTTCCGGTCGGGTGGTGAGCTCGCGCACCACCTTGCCGCGGGCAGTGACCTCAGCACGCTTCGCACCGGGCAAGCCACGCAAATGACTTTCCATGGTCTTCTCAAGACCCTCTTTGCCGATCTTGAAGCCTGGCGTGATCAGCAGGGGATCCTTGGTCGCGACATAGTCGGCGGCCGAGGCCGAACCGACATAGCCGACCAGCTGGCCGACGGCGGCGCCGGCCGGGTAGAAGCGGGCATAGCCGCTCGCCGGCGAAACTCCGGCGAGATCCGGCAGACGCACGGTGACGGCGGCATAGCGCTCATAGTCGAGATGCTCGGCGACCGACACCGGCTGGTAGCCGGCGGCCTTGGCGAGCTCCTCGCGGACGCGATCGATTTCGTCGGGGGGCAGGCGCAGGACCTGCTGGAGAGCGGCGAGCGTCGCATCCTTGTCGTGCAGCCGGTCCGGAATGAGGTCGACGCGAAAATCGGTGCGGTTGATCGCGATCGGCTTGCCGTTGCGATCGACGATCCAGCCGCGCCGCGGTGGGATCAGCACGAGCTGGACGCGGTTGCTTTCCGAAAGCGCGCGATAATGGGCGTTCTCCGCGATCGACAGCCACGCCATCCGGATTCCAAGGAGCGCACCGACCGTACCTTGGGCGCCGCCGAGCAGGAGCGCCCGGCGGGTGAAGCTGAACGCCTGCGAATGTTCGGTGACGCGCGGTGGCGGCCGCTTCATCGTAGCAGGCGCCAGCGATCCAGCAGCGCGCACAGTCGCGCCGCCACCGGCACGCAGAAGATCGCAACTAGCCATTGCGGCAGGACGAGCAGGATCGATCCACCGCCGCCATCGATCCGCACGAACAGCCAGCCGCCGGCGAGGCAGAACCCGAGGGCCACCGCCGCGATCAGCCAATCCTGCCAATGATCGCGCCAAATCAAGCGGTTATCCATTACATCGAAGACCAGGAAGCAGATCGTCCAAAGCGCTACCGCACTGCCCAGCGGCGCGCCCGTCAGGAGGTCGTCGGCGGCGCCCAGCGGTATGCCCATCCACGGCCGCCACAATTCCGAACGGAGCAGCCGCCAGCTCAGCGCCATCAGCAACCCGAACGGCGGCAGTATCGGCGCGGACGCGACGAGCGGCAAAGTAGCGAGCGCGGAGCCGGCCACGGTTGAGGCGATGGGCACGACATAGGCGCGCGGCGGCAGCGTGCGGGCCGGCACCAGCACCGGCAACAGCCGGTTCATCGCCCGACCACCGGCGGCGGCATGGCAAGCGGCGGCGCGAGCCGAAGCACGAACGCGAAGTCGATCGCGGCAGGATCGGCGGTCGGCATTGCCGTGGCGCGATCGCCGTTGACGCTGGTCACCACCGCCACCGGGATGTTGGGCGGGTAGACGCCGCCGGTGCCGGAGGTGACGAGCAGGTCGCCGCGGCGGAACGGGCTCGCGCCGGCCGCCAGCCCGCGGACGTCGAGTGCATCCTCGCCGCTGCCGATCGCGAGCGCGGGCGCGCCGCCGCGGGCGAGGCGAACCGGGATAGTGTTGCCGCCGTCCGTGAGGAGCACGACGCGCGCCGAGATGTGGCCGGTCTCGAGCACGCGGCCGATCAATCCTTCTGGCGCGCGCACCGGCTGGCCCGGGCGGACGCCGGAAAGGGCGCCGGCTTCGATCATCGCGAGCCTGCGTACGCTCATCGCGGTCGACGACACGATGCGGGTCGCGACGATCGTGTCGGGTTCGTTCTGGGCGAGGTGGAGCAGCTGCTTCAGCCGTGCATTCTCGTGCGTGAACGCGCGCGCGTTGATGAGCGTGACGCGATCGCGCGCGACCTCGGCACGGAGTGCGCGATTCTGGCTCGCGGCGTTCAGATAATCGCCGACGCCGCTGCCGATCGCGGCGACGCCGCGCACCAGCGTCCGGCCAACACCGGAGGCGGGCACCGTCACATCGCTGGCGCCGCTCCGCAGCAGGCCGAAGCCCTGCGGATCGAAGCGCGCGATGAGGATCAGCGCGAGGCCGACGACGACGCCGGAAACCGCCAGCACATAGCCCGCGAACAGGCCATATTGAGCGCGACGCGAGAAGCCCGGGCGCCGGTTCCGGGGCGGCACCAAGGCAGGAACCGTTCCGGTCAGGCGGTCTGCAGCACGCCGCGGAAGATCGGGTCTTCCAGAGCGCGGCCGGTGCCGAGGGCCACACAGGTGAGCGGATCGTCGGCGACGGTGACCGGCAGGCCAGTCTCCTCGCGCAGCACCTCGTCGATGCCCTGGAGGAGCGCGCCGCCGCCGGTCAGCACGATGCCCTGGTCGACGATGTCGGCGGCCAGTTCCGGCGCGGTGTTCTCGAGCGCGATGCGGACGCCCTCGACGATCGCCGAAACAGGCTCGGTCAGCGCCTCGGCGATCTGCGCCTGGGTGATGGTGATCTCGGTCGGCACGCCGTTGACGAGGTCGCGGCCCTTGATGGTGATCGTCCGGCCCTTGCCGTCGATCGGCATCTTGGCGATGCCGACCTCCTTCTTGATCCGCTCGGCGGTGGCCTCGCCGATCAGCAGGTTGTGGTTGCGCCGCACGTAGGAGCTGATTGCCTCGTCCATCTTGTCGCCGCCGACGCGCACGGACGTGGTGTAAGCGAGCCCGCGCAGCGACAGCACCGCGACCTCGGTGGTGCCGCCGCCGATGTCGACCACCATCGATCCGATCGGCTCGGTCACCGGCATGTCGGCGCCGATCGCGGCCGCCATCGGCTCCTCGATCAGCCACACCTGGCTGGCGCCCGCGTTCGATGCGGCATCGCGGATCGCGCGCCGCTCCACCTTGGTCGAGCCCGAGGGCACGCAGATCACGATCTCCGGCCAGCGCGGGAAGCGGCGCGGGCCGTGCACCTTGTGGATGAAATGCTTGATCATCTGCTCGGCGACGTCGATGTCGGCGATCACGCCGTCGCGCAGCGGCCGGATCGCCTCGATCGAGCCGGGCGTCTTGCCCATCATCAGCTTGGCGTCG
>CAXTTP010000195.1:0-5597 GCA_964247195.1 uncultured Sphingomonadaceae bacterium | reverse complement strand
GGTTCGGCGGGCGCGGCCAGGGCGGCGGCCGGCTGCAGTTCGCGATCTATCATACCTGGCTGTTCCGCGACGACATCCTGATCCGCGAGGGCGTGCCGGTGCTCGACCTGTTGAACGGCGCGACGAGCGGTGCCGCCGGCGGCCAGCCGCGCCATCAGGTCGAGGCGCAGGCCGGCATCTCGAACAACGGCCTCGGCGCGCGACTGAGCGCCGACTGGCAGAGCGGCTCGGTCGTGCGCGGCGGCGACGGCGCGGCCGGCCAGGACCTGTTCTTCTCCGGTCTCGCCACCGCCAATCTGCGGCTGTTCGCCAATCTCGGTGGCATGCCGCAGCTCATCGGCAAGGGCTGGGCGCGCGGCGCGCGCGTCACGCTGTCGGTCAGCAACCTGTTCGACAGCCGGCTGCGCGTCCGCGACGCGAGCGGCGCGACGCCGCTGAGCTACCAGGCGGCCTATCTCGATCCGATCGGGCGAACGGTGCGGCTGTCGATCCGCAAGCTGTTCTTCTGAGGATCGGGCCCCGTTGCACGAGGCCGCGTCTCAGGCTTGCTTCCAGCCGCCTTCGAAGGCGAAGCCGGCGATCGGATTGCGGTCGTTGGGCTGCTCGCGCTCCTGCAGCTGCGCGGGCAGGATCGACTTGTCGGCCTGGCGGCCGACCGCCACCGCCGCTTCGATCCGATAGCGTTCCGGCACGTTCAGCTCGGCTTGGGCTCTGGGAATGTCGAAGCCGAGCATGCCGTGCGCCTGAAGGCCGAGCCGCGTCGCCTGCAGCGCGAGCAGCGCCCAGGCAGCGCCGGTATCGAACGAGTGGCTGTGCGACGGCTGCTCGCCGTTCGTCCCCTGGGTCACCGTATCGGACGCGATCACGAACAGCACCGACGCACGTTCCGCCCACGCGGCGTTGAACGGGATGAGCAGCCCCAGGAAGGTCGCCCATGCCGGCGTGTCGCGGCGCGCATAGAGGAAGCGCCATGGCTGCACGTTGGAGGCGGAAGGCGCCCAGCGTGCCGCCTCCAGCAGCGTCATCAGTTCCTCGTCGGTCAGCGCCGAACCGTCATAGGCGCGCGGCGACCAGCGCTCCAGGAACAGCGGATCGATGTCGTGGGCGGCGGTGCGGTGATTGGCGCTGATCATCGGTTTCCCTCGAGGCGGCAGGCGGATCGCGCCGCGTCGTCACCGCTCTAGATCGCGCGCCGCCGGTCTCGCCATAGGCATTGTGCTTGGACGGCCGAAAGCAGGGCTCGCTGGCCGCGAACCCCGCCATCGAAGTGACCCGGGATCGATCGACGGCTAGCCGACCTTGTTTTCGGCGAGGTCGTAGGTGAGCCGCACCGGGCTCGACGCCTGCTTGTCGTCGCGGCCGGAGAAGGAATAGACGAACTTGGCGAAGTTGAGCGAGATCGACTCGCTCGGGAAGTCGCCGCCCGACGACTGGCTGTAGCTGGAGATGATCACGTCCTCGAGGTCGAGCACGGCATAGGCGACCGACTCGCCCTTGATCGCGGCGGTGAAGCTGATCGTGCCCTTGGCCACCGGCTCGCCCATCAGGAGCTGCTTGAACAGGCCCTCGGACGACTTGTCGAGCTTCTTCGACGCGGTGATCTCCGATACGCTCGGCTCGCTGGTGGTGCGGTCGCCGCCGCGAGCACTGCCGACGCCGACGCCCGCGCCCCACTGGAAGCTCTCGAGCTCGATCTGGTCCTTGAACTTGCTGTCCGTCGTGCTGCCCTTGATCGGATCGAGCTTCAGATAAATAGCCATTCGGGTCCTCCCTGCGCCCTGCTCGGCAAGCCCGGCCGGCGTGCCGCTGCAATGGGCCACAAGCCGCCTTTCGCATAGTGACCTGCGTCACCTGGAACGCAGATCCGGCTTCTCTCACGCCGCTTGGGTGAACAGATCCGTTACCTCGGCATCCGGCGCGATCGCGGCGAGCAGCAGGGTGCGGTGGCAGCCGCCGGGATCGCGCTCGAAGCAGAGCAGCGCGGAGGGCTTCTCAGCGGCGAGCGCCAGCATCCGCGCGCCCTCGGCGATCGCCTCGGGCAGCTCGAGCTGGCCGGCATAGACGCGCGCTAGCGTCGCATGATCGTTGCGCCGCGCCGCCTCGCGGCCTTCGGGCGGAGTACCGAGCGCCTTGAGCAGCACGTACTCGATCCCGGCCGCGGCCAGGCCGGCCGCCAGCACGTTCTTGGAGAAGCCCGGCCGCCGCGACAGCGGCACCGCGCGGACATCGATCAGCCGCTCGACCCCGGCCGCCCCGAGCGCGGCGACCAGCTCGGGCTGGGTGGCGCCCTGATAGCCGATGGTGAAGATCTTCATCCGTGCTGCACGCGCTGGCCAATCCCGCGGCACCTTGCCGGTGCGCCGAAGCCAGCGTCAAGCGGCGACCGTGCTGGCCGAACGCGCGGGACGCCGCTACAGGAACCGCGGTCAGCCGGCCGATCGGGGGAGATGATGGTCAAGCGAAACGCGGCGGCCGCCGCGATGGCAGCAGCGTCGATGATGCCGGCGCCGGCGTCGGCCACCGAGCCCTTCTACTTCCACAAGGCCGATATCGACCGCGCCACCTTCGTCGCCGATTATGCCGCGTGCGAGGAGCTGGCCGGCAGCGTCCGCGCGCCGCGCTACGACGTCTATTCGGCGAACATCTATGCGACGGCGGCGGGATCGCTGTTCGCCGGCTTCTTCGGATCGCGCGAGAGGCGTCACATGAGCGACAACGTGCTGCGCACCTGCAGGACCGACAGGGGCTATCGCCGGGTCGAGGCGTCGCCTGAGATCCGCCGGGAACTGGGCCGTTTGCCCGAGAAGGAGCGGGTCGACCGGCTGTTCGCGCTGGCTGCCCTGCCCGATCCCGCCGGCAAGCTGCTGCCGCGATGAAGCGCGCCCTCCTGGCGGCGATGATCGCCGCGACCCCGGCGGCCGCCGAGACGCTGAAGGCGGTCCCGGGCCGGCTCGATCCTGCGAAGGCCTATATCCTCGTCGAATATAAGCTTCAGCCCAATCCGATGGCCAATTTCCCGGGATCGCGAAAGACGATACCGCTGGTCGCCGGCCTCAGCTTCGCCCGCTACGATCCGGTGCTGACCGACGTTCGCGGGCTCGGCCGGGCGAAGGCCAACCCGGTCCCGGCCGGGCAGCAGCCGACCGAGCCGTTCCGCAACCGCGAGGTCGTGAAGGCCGAAGGTGCGCGCCTGTTCCTCATCGCGGTCGAGCCCGACACCTGGGTGGTCGAGGGCTGGGCCAACACCTCCTTCTCGCTCGGTTCCTACGCCTTCCGGCTGGAGCCCGGGACGGTGACCGACCTCGGCGTCGTCACCGCGGCGTCCGACTGGGCGGAGGGCGATCATCCGCCGACGATGGGAGGCGTCATCGGCGCGGCGTTCCTCGGGCCCTTCGCCAAGCGGCCGGCGATCGCCCCCACCCGCGCGAGCTTCCGCCCGCGCGGCGAGGGCGACATTCCGGTGCCGACCGGACTGTCGCGCGACCGGGTCGTGCCGGTGGCATTCACCCCCGGCGTCAAGTTCGGCAATTATCTGGGCGGGCTCGTCAACCGCATCGAAGGCGTGAACGAGACGGCAAGGGCGGCCGCGGCGCAGCCCGGTGCGGGCGAAGCGCGCTGATGGCCGCCTGCGACATCCACGTCGTCGGCGGTGGCCTGGCCGGCGCGGAGGCGGCGTGGCAACTCGCCACGCGCGGGCTGCGCGTCCGCCTGTCCGAGATGCGCGGCGTCGAGGGCACCGCGGCACACCGCACCGACAGCCTGGCCGAGCTGGTCTGCTCGAACAGCTTCCGCTCCGACGATGCCGAGCACAATGCCGTCGGCCTGCTCCATGCCGAGATGCGCGGGCTCGGCTCGCTGATCCTCGCCTGCGCGGATGCCCACCGCGTCCCGGCGGGATCGGCGCTCGCCGTCGACCGGGACGGCTTCTCGGACGCGGTCACGCGCAGGATCGCGGAGCATCCGCTGATCGACCTCGTCCGCGAGCGGGTCGACCATTTGCCCGAAGGGCTCGCCATCCTCGCCACCGGCCCGCTCACCGCCGCGCCGCTGGCGAAGGCGATCGCCGCCGAGACCGGCGAGGAGGCGCTTGCCTTCTTCGATGCGCTCGCCCCGATCGTGCATCGCGACACGATCGACATGGACGTCGCCTGGTTCCAGTCGCGCTGGAACAAGGGCGACGGCCACGACTATATCAACTGCCCGTTGAACAAGGACGAATATGCCGCCTTCCACGCCGGGCTGCTGGCCGGCGAGAAGAGCGCGTTTCGCGAATGGGAGCAGGACACGCCCTATTTCGAGGGCTGCATGCCGATCGAGGTGATGGCGGAGCGCGGGCTCGACACGCTGCGCTACGGGCCGATGAAGCCGGTCGGCCTCGACGATCCGCGCACCGGCCGCTGGCCTCACGCCGTCGTCCAGCTGCGCCAGGACAATGCGCTTGGCACCTTGTGGAACATCGTCGGCTTCCAGACCAAGCTCAAGCATGCCGAGCAGGTCCGCCTGTTCCGCACCATCCCCGGCCTGCAGCATGCCGAGTTCGCGCGGCTCGGCGGGCTGCATCGCAACACCTTCCTCAACGCGCCGCGGCTGCTCGATCCCACGCTGCGGCTGAAGAACGCGCCCCGGATCCGCTTCGCCGGCCAGATCACGGGCTGCGAAGGCTATGTCGAATCGGCCGCGATCGGGCTCCTTGCCGGACGGTTCGCCGCCGCAGAGGCTGCGGGAGCGACGCCGCTGCCGCCGCCGCCAACGACCGCATTGGGGGCGTTGCTGGGCCACATCACCGGCGGTGCCGATGCCACCACCTATCAGCCGATGAACGTCAACTTCGGGCTCTTCCCGCCGATCCCGGGCAAGGCCCGCAAGGCCGATCGCAAAGGGCTGATGGCGGCCCGCGCGCGGGCCGACCTCGCGCTCTGGGCGGCGGCCTGAGCGGCTAGCCTTCGTCGTCCGCCGCGGCTGGAGCGCTGCGTCGCGGCGGGCAGTCCGGTCGCGGCCGTTCCTTGCGGACCACCCGCGTCGCCGCGAACTCGGCGGCGGTAAGCGCACCGGAGCGATCGGCATCGGCCTTGCCGAACTTGTCGAGCGTCTTCACCGCATATTCCTCGAACGAGAGCTTGCCGTCGCCGTTGGTGTCCAGCTTGGCAAAGGCCTTGCGGCGAGCGAGCAGATACTCCTCGCGGTCCACGGCGCCGTTGCGGTTGCGGTCGTAGCGGGCGAAGCGCTTCTCCTCGCGGGTCTTCTCGCTGGCGGAGGGAGGCTCGTCCAGGGGAGCGGCGGCGAGCGGCGAGGCGAGGCCGGCGCGCGCGGCGGGATAGACCAGCGGATCGGCGGCGCTGCTGCTGCGCCACCAGAACAGACCCGCCGCCACCAGCAGCAGCGCCGAGGCCACGCCTGCCAGGAACCTTCCCATGCCCATCCTCTCCACCTGATCTGCGCAAGAGCTAGCGCCTGCGACGGTGCGGCGGAAGCCCGTCAGCGGCCGGTCAACCGATGCCGCAGCGCGCGCGCGACCCGCCGTGGCGAACCGCTTTGGCGCGGCGCGTCGAGGCCGCGGCGGGCATCGTCCGCGGCAAGCATCGCCAGCGCGCCGAGCG
>CAXTTP010000194.1:0-5614 GCA_964247195.1 uncultured Sphingomonadaceae bacterium | reverse complement strand
CAACTACTTTAGCTCCTGCGGCTATGACCCAGATTGAATGAAATCCGCTCTAGACGCTCGTCGATGTCGCTGATGCCGAACGCAAGAGCTGGCGCCGCGCGAGGACGCATGTCGGCTACGCTCTCGCGCAGGAGGGACACGATCTCAGATTTGGTACGGGCAGCAGGCATCGGCAGAATCGACTCACATGTTCGCCTTATGTTCCGCTCAAGGACGTGTTCGGTCAAGGCGCGATCGGGAGGTTGCGGAAATGGAAGGTGGCAGCGGCGACCATCCAAGGGGAACATCACTCGCTCAGCCGCGCTGGAGTGCGATCAGGATTGGCGGCGCAAAGGACGAGTGATGAACCAGGCGAGCTGGGGCGAGGCGGGGTCGCCTGAGATCAATTGGCGGATGAGCGCTGCCCTGGAGGATGTACCGCGGGGCGATGAGGACTTGGCAGAGGTCACCAGCCTCGAAGGTGCCGTCCGCGCGTGGCTTGCCCTGGAACCGGCGCACCGCTCGGCCGCTACGCTGACGCCGGAACATCCTTTGCTGATCGACGGCGCATCCACGAGCGAGCTCATCGGCGAAGGCATCGCTAAGTTAGCCGAGCGATTGCCCGAAGCCGATCAGGCCGCGCCCGCCAACGACGATGCCGTAGATGAGGCCGGCTAGACTGATTTCATTCAAAGACTGCGAAACGTGATCGACCACCGGGTTTCGTCCAGCTCGGAGATGCTGTGCTCCCACGCATGCCGCGCCTCGCCGCTGAGATGATAGGCGCCGCGCGGGCTAAGCGGGGCGGTCAACCGCTCGAACCGCTCGCCCCGGCGGCGTCGAAATCGCATCATGGCTGGGGCACCGAGAGAAATGCCGACGACATGCTCGAAAGCAGGCCGGTCGCGGTGCCAGCCGATGCCGGCGCCGGGATCGTAGCGGATGAGCAGTGCCTGGACGAGCGCATCTGCCGGCAAGCCGGCGAACCGAGCTGCGCGGTCTCGGATCGGCAGGAGCCAGTCGGGCAGCGCTTCGCCTTGTTGCAGTCGCCCGGCGTCGAAGTCGTAGGACCACCCATAGGAGGAGGTCAGCCGCTTGCCGGTCCAGCCCTGAAAACGGAACGGCGAGAGGCTGGTCGCGTCGATCTCCGACACCAGGGTTCGCTCCTCCTCCTCGCTCACGAACGCCTCGGTTGAGGTGAGACCCGGCAAGAGCGGGGTGTCGAACAGATCAGCGGTCAAGATCATGAAGCTGTCTTGCTTTGGTCCGCGTCAGGGGCAGGCTCCCGGCCGAACACACTGCGCCCGCCAAATTCGTGCGAGCGCACGCGTTCCTCGGCGATCAGGGCCGCGACCGATGGCCCGCCCGCGTCATGCTCCAGCCGGCGTGCCTGCTCGTCGAGCCGACGCACCGCGGCGAGCTTCTCGGCATTGCCGAGCTTGGCTGATCCTACAGCCGCCTTCATGACCTCGATCGTGCGATCATAGACTTTGGTGGGCACAGGATAGGGATGCCGATCCTTGCCACCGTGGGCCAGACTGAAGCGGGCCGGATCGCTGAACCGGCAGGGTGCGCCGTGAACGACCTCAGCCACCATGGCGAGCGAACGGATCGTACGCGCGCCTATGCCCGGCACCAGCAGCAATTCGGCGAAGTCCTGCGGCCCGCGGTCCGCAGCCGCTGCCAGCGCACCGTGCAGCCGCCGCTCGATAACGTTCTCCGCACGCACGTCGTGATGCTGGGGCATGACGAGGTGCGGCAGCATCGCCTGCGGCTCGGGCTCGCGCGCCGGGATGACTTGGGGGTGGATCCGAGCAAGGTGGCGGACGATCCCATCGGGCCCATCGTACCGCAGCAGATCGAGCTGGCGATCGCGGGAGGCGGATGCCCGGCGATCGGCGAGATTGACGATGCTGCCCTGCGCCTTGCCCTCGATCGCCGCATGCGGCGAATCGACGAAGCTCTCGAGGCCTTCGGAAAGCCAATGGTAGCGACGCGCCTGCTTGCTCTCGCCGTTCATTCCCTGCTGCACGACGACCCAGCGGCCGTCGTCGGTGACGATGAAGCCATGCAGGTAGAGGTCGAAGCCGTCTTGGACCGCCGCGCTGTCCACCTTCGCCACCAGCCGGCTCGACCTCGCGAGCGCGTCGCCGTCGATCCCGACCCGATCACCGACGGCGATCAGCTCGGCGGGGGTGGCGCGACTATGTCTGCCGCGTCCGCCGCAGACATGGATGCCGAGCTCACCTGAAAGTGGCGCGAGCCCGCGCTTCAGTGCGCCGAGCAAGCTTGTGGTGATACCGGACGAGTGCCAGTCCATCCCCATCACCGCACCGAAGGACTGGAACCAGAACGGGTGAGCCAGCCGCCGCAGCAGCTCATCGCGGCCATATTCGAGCACGACCGCTTGCGTGATCACCGTCCCAAGCCGAGTCATGCGTTGACCAAGCCAAGCAGGTACTCGGCCGCCATGGAGCGGCAAATCGGCACTGCCTGAACGCCGCCCCGTCAGTGCGCCACCGCCATTGCGAGCCCGGCACCAGCCGCATCTTCGCCCGTGCCGAACAACGGGAGTAGGCCTGTGTCGTCGCGCGCGGGTGCGTCGAAGTTCGACACCGTCACTCCGACGAGCCGGATCCCGCGCTCCGGCGGGTAGATGGAGCGGACGAGGTCGAGACTGGCCGCGTGCAGCAGTTCGCGCGATGTGACGACCGCTGTGTGGCTGCGGCTGCGCGTGACCTGTCGAAAATCCTGAAACTTGATCTTGACCGTGACGGTGCGGCCGAACGCCTGCGTTTTTTCGCACCAGGCCCAGACATCATCCGCCATCCGCAGCACTCCCGCTTCGATCTCGGACGGCTCGGTCAGGTCGCGATCGAAGGTGGTCTCTGATCCCGACGACTTGCGGACGCGGTTAGGGTTGACCGGGCGATGATCCTCCCCTCGCGCGATTGCATGATACCAGTCTGCCGAACTTCCGAAATGCTGTTCCAGAAAGGCGAGCGGCTTGGCTCGGAGGTCAGCCCCGGTCTCGATGCCGAGCCGCTTCATCTTGGCAGCAGTAACCGGACCGACCCCGTGAAAGCGCGACACCGGGAGCGTCTCGACCCACGCCGCCCCCATGCCCGGCGTGACGGCGAACTGGCCGTTCGGCTTGCGCTGATCGGAGGCGAGCTTGGCCAGGAACTTGTTGTACGAAATTTCCGCCGACGCGGTGAGGCCGGTCACCTCGAGGATACGGGCGCGGATGGCCTTCGCGGTCGCCCAGGCGGTCGGAAGCCCCGCGCGATTGTCAGTCACGTCGAGATAGGCTTCGTCCAGCGAAAGCGGTTGGATGAGGGACGTAATTTCCGCGAAGATCGCGTGGATCTGGCGCGACACCGCCTTGTAAACGTCGAAGCGCGGCGGCACGAAGACCAGCTCAGGACAGCGCCGCAAGGCTGTTACCGAGGGCAATGCGGACCGGACACCGAACGCGCGCGCTTCATAACTCGCTGCCGCCACGACGCCGCGCGCCGCGGCATAGCCGACCGCGATGGGGCGGCCGCGAAGCACCGGAGCGTCGCGCTGCTCCACCGACGCGAAGAACGCGTCCATGTCGACATGGATGATCTTGCGAGTCGATCCGCCTTCCATGATCCGCACCATAGCAGCCAAAGAACGAATGCGGAACATAGCGTTTATGGGGCGGTGGCGCCGTTACCAGCGCGGCGCGGATCGCGCGCATTCCAGCATCGCTATAGCTTCGGTAGGTGAGTCGTTCGTCAGACAAGCGAATTTGGCGTGCAGTCGGTCAGATGGCCATTTCTTGAAACGCTTGCACGACCTTGTCGTGCTCGAAAGGCTTCCGCAAGATACGACTAAGAGCACCGCAGGGTGCGCATTCATCGGGTGTGCCTGTGATGAAGATGACCGGGATCGGCCCCAGCAGATTCCGAATGGCCGCAACCGCAAGGGGACCCGTTCCCTTCAATAGCTTCACATCCGACGTGATGAACGCAGGCGGCCGAGCGACGGCGGCGGAGACCGCGTAATCCTGGGTCTCGGCAAACGCAAAGGAGGTTGCGCCGCTGTCCTCGAGGATGTTCTGCAGCAGCGCCGCAATCAGCGGCTCATCCTCGATGATCAGCACGTGGCACACGAACCCGCCTCCTCCTTGAGGAATCAGAACGTGTTAGCAGGCATTTCGGTCCCCCCTGTGTTCCCCATCACCAGAGATCGCCTCGACATTTTCTGCCTTCCGGCGCATGCTGCCTCCTTCCTTGCCTCACATCCCCGCCGGAGGCGAAGACGCCGATGACAACCGCAATCACCGTGCCGGAGAGCGAGGCGCTTCGGATGTCCGCCGTGCGGCGCTACGACGTCTTGGATTCGCCGCCCGATGGCGCATTCGACAAGATCACCGCGCTGGCGGCAAGGCGCTTTGGCGTTCCGATCTCGATCATCAGCATCGTCGATGAGAACCGTATCTGGTTCAAGTCGCACCACGGGCTGCCGGTCGAGCAGATCGATCGGGGGCCGGGTCTGTGCGCCTCGGCGATCCTCTCTAACGAACCCTATCTGTTGCCGGACGCCAGCATCGATCCGCGCTCGCTGGCCAACCCCCTTGTCGCCGGCGATTTCGGCCTACGCTTCTACGTCGGCGTTCCGCTCACCACGAGCGATGGCTACAATCTCGGCACCTTGTGCGTCATCGACAAGGAGCCTCGGCCGATCGACGAGAGCCAAATCGAAGACCTGAAGGACCTGGCCTCGATCGTGATCGACCAGCTGGAGATGCGCCTATCCGCGCGGCATGCGGTCGATCAGGCCAGGCTGATGGCCCGGGAGATCGACCACCGCGTGATGAACAGCCTGCAGTTCGTGGCGGGATTGCTGGCAATGCAGAGCCGCACGCCCGACGCCGGCCCTGCGGCGTCGCATCTGCAGATGGCAGCGAACCGGGTGGCGGCCGTCGCCCAGGTCCACCGCCACTTCTACGCCGACGAAGCCTCGTGCATCGCGTTTCTTCGGCGGCTGTGCGAGGATCTCGCAACGATCCTGGGACGGTCGGTCTTCGTTCACGGCAACGACGGCAAGGTTCCCACCACCTGGATCCAGCCGATCGGTCTCCTCGTCAACGAGCTGGTGACGAACGCCGCGAAGCACGGCGCCGGCCGGATCGACGTGACCTACGTCCATGAAGCGGGCCACCACCGGATCATCGTGTGCGACGAGGGCGAAGGGCTGCCCGCCGACTTCGATCCAGCGGCGGCCGACAAGAGCCTCGGCATGCGGGTTGTCACCTCCCTCGCACGACAGCTTAACGGCACGCTGTCGGCGGCGGATCGGCCGGAGACGAACGGCTCATGCTTCACGGTGACATTCACGGGCAGCACGTGATCAGCCCCACGCGGCTGCTTGCGGGGGCAGTTCGGGTGCGCGCCGCGCGCACTGCCAGGAATGAACGCAAACAGCCTAACGCGGGGCGAGAGAAACCGGCACAACGAGGCGGCACGATCGTGGCTCGTATAAACTAACGCGCTGTCGATCCGAAAGCCACGTAACGTGACGGGACTGGTCGCCACACTTGGCCGCTGAAGGCGGCGGTTTGTCGGTTGATTGGCGTGCCTATGAAGCCGACGCAGACCAGAAC
>CAXTTP010000193.1:0-5620 GCA_964247195.1 uncultured Sphingomonadaceae bacterium | reverse complement strand
CGGCGCGGATCGGCGAGACGCGGGCCGGCCTGCTCGTTCCCGGAGCCGTGATCGCCGGCGCGCTGCTGCTCGGCTTCGCAGTGCGCCAGCCACCCCGCCCCGGCCGCCTTCGCCCGGCGCTGATCGCGAGCGCGCTGCCTGCGGGCGTGCTGGGCGTAGCCGGCGCATTGGCGCTGAGCTGGGCAGCGGGCGCTACTAGCTTTCCCCGCTCCGGCGTGGCGGCGGGCGGCAGCGCGCTGCTGGTCGGCTGGTTGCTGGTCGCGTGGTCGGCGCTGGGCGAGGAGTTGCTGTTTCGCGGCGTGCTGCACCCGGTGATGCAGCGCGCCTGGGGGCCCATTCCCGCGCTAATCCTCGGCGCGCTCGCCTTTACCCTTGTCCACTATCTCGGCGGCTGGCGCGATCCGGTCAGCCTCGCCAACATCTTTGCGGCCGCGCTCTGGTTCGGGCTGCTGGCGCTCCGCACCCGCGGCATGCTCGCGCCGCTGCTCGCCCATATCGGATGGAACGGGACGGAGGCGCTCATGTTCGGCGCCTCGCCCAATCCCGGCATCGGCGTCTATGGTTCCCTGTTCGATGTCGATCTGGACGGTCCGGCGCTGCTCGGCGGATCGGGAGACGGCCTCAACGCGAGCGTCACGGCGACCGCGATGCTGCTGGCGCTGATCGCATCGCTGGCGCTGTGCGGCGGGATCGGCAAAGGCGGCAGGAACGGCGTGGGGGCAACCCGATGAGCGACACGATCTTCGTTTCCTACGAACCGGACGACCAGCCCCGGGTCGCCGCGATCGTCGAGGCGCTGCGCGGCGCCGGCTACGAGGTGCATGGCGACGCGGCGAGCGGCGCGGCCGGACGCGCGGCGCTGGCAGAGGCGCTGCGGCAGGCGTGGGTCGTGCTCGTCGTCTGGTCGGACGCGTCGATCGATCGCCGATCCGGCCGCCACGTCGTCGGCGAAGCCCGCGACGCGGCGGAACGCGGCGCCTATTTCGGCGTGATCATCGACAAGGTGGCGCCGCCGTTCGGTTTCAGCGGCTTCCAGCTGGTCGACATGTCGCGCTGGGGCGGGGCGAAGGATGCGCGCCTCGCCGGCCTCGTCGCGGACGTCCGCAAGCGGATGGAGCGCCAGCCGATCGGGCCGATGCCCGCCAGCGAGACGGATCAGGCGAAGTCACAGACCAGGCTTTACGCGGTCGCCGCTGTCGTGCTGATCGCGGCGCTCGCCGCCGTCGCCTATCTGAGCGGCATGCTGGGCGGACCGGCCGCCAGTCGCACGGCGCAGATCGATGCCGAGCTGGCCGCCATTCCCTGCGCCTGGCTGCAGGTGGATCCAATCGACAATGGCAGCAACGGCAAGCTGGTGCTGACCGGCGTCGCCGACGCGCCCGACCGCGCCGGCGAGACGATCCGCGGCCTCGTCCGCGACCAGACGCCACCCGTCGCGGTGACGGTGGATCGCGTCGCGCGGATCGGATCGGCCGGCTGCCCCGCCATCGACATGAGCCGGCGCCTGCGTCGAGACGACGGCGGGCGGATCCGGATCATGAGCGACGGAGTGGTCGTCAATCCAGGCATGGGGCTGGCCGAGGCGCGGGTCTCGCTCACCTTCCGCAGCGGCGACCGGAACATGGCGCTGTTCGGCATCGAGCCGTCGGGCGCGGTGACGACGGTGCTGCCCGATTTCGCGAGCCTGGAGCTGCTGAAGAACGAGGATGTCGGCTACATCGAGCCAAGGCCGCGCCAGCACGAATTCTCGCTGCGTTCCGATCATACCGGCTGGACCGGCCTGATCCTGGTCGTCGGCGACAGCGACTTCGCGACCCGGCTGACCGCGCAGGAGGTGCGCCCGGCGGCCGATTTCGCGCGTGTGCTCGAAGAGGGCACGGCGAAGGGGCAATGGGCTGCCGAGATGGTGTGGTACAAGATCGAGCCACGTTGATCGCGCCGAATCGCTCCGCCGAGTGACACGGGTCACTGGAACGGTCGCGCTTCCGGAGCATCAGGCGCTGGTTGATTTCGATCGGGCGAGCCGCGCGGCGGACAGAACCGCAAGCCGATCGCCCGAGCTGGACGGGAGACCTGTCGTGAAAAACTTCGTTCGTTTCGGTGCGTGCGGCTTGTTGCTGGCGATCGCCGCGCCTGCCTTCGCCGGCTCCGATCCGGAGACCGACCAGATGATCTGCGATCTTGCCGGCCAATGCGATCCCGCGTCGCCGGCCGACTCGACAGCACCCGCCGCTGCGGTTGGCTCGCACGGGCCGCGCGGCGGCGAGACGCGCGGCTTTACCTTCAAGCGCGAGGCGCCGACTCATATGATGGTGCCGCCTGCGGTTACGGCTCCGCCTGCCGGCACGCAAACCGCCAGCATCGCGACGTCCCGTCCGGTGAAGCCGGAACGGGTCGGTGCGTCCAATCTGCGGCTGAACTTTGCGAGCGGATCGGCGGAGCTTAACGACGCCGACAAGGCGCGTCTCGCCAAGCTCGCGCAGGTGCTCAGCTTGCCCGCGCTGGCGACGCGGCGTACCCGGATCGAGGGGCACACGGACGCGAGCGGCTCGTTCCGCGCCAACACCGATCTGTCACGGCGGCGCGCCCAGTCGGTCGCCGACTATCTGGTGGATTCGGGCGTGTCGGCGAGCCGGCTCGAGGTCGTCGGCTTCGGATCGACGCAGCCGCTGCCCGGCCTGCCGGCGGATGCGCCCCAGAATCGCCGCGTGATGGCGGTGATCCTGAACTAAGGCGGAGCTTCAGGTTGTTCCGGAGCGGTCAGCTGCCGTCACGGACCAGCCGGGCAGGCGGCGCGCCGAGCGCGGCGAGCGCCGCCGCAATCGCCTTGCGGTGCAGCGGAGAGCCGACCTCGACCTGCTTCCATTCGAGCGCGCTGTCGCGACGATAGCTGTCTTGCCAGACCTTTGCGGCAAAGCTTTCCACTTCGCCCTCGTGTGGCGGCCGCCCCTCGCTCAGGCTGGCCCAGAGCTTGGTCCGCGGGGCTGTCGAAGGTGATTCGCGCATCCTTCGTCTCCTGTCGCTGGCTCTCATGGCCAATATTTCTGGCAACTACATAGCGCACGGCCGCCGTGCTGTCGCCGCACAAGCACCAAAACCGCGGCTTTGCCGAAGAACGGCTCTACGATTGCAAAGTTTGCATCCTGAAATACCAATTCGCACTTGCGAGATAACATGCTGCGGCGCACAACGATCAGGCCTTTCAGGCATCCTCTCCTAAACTTCAGGGCCGGCTCACCAGAGCCGGCCCTTTTTTCATGCGAAGAGTTCCAGCCCCAGCTGGTCCGCCTGGACAGGCTCGGCCTGCCCCAGGTTTGACAGTGTCACGCCGAGCAACCGCACGCCGCGTTCGACCGGCTCGATCGTTGCCAGCAGATCGTGCGCGACACGTTCGATGGGTCCGCATTCGCACACCGGCGCCGGCAGCGTCCTCGCCCGCGTCACTTGGCGGAAGTCGGCGAACTTGACCTTGAGCGTTACCGTTCGGCCCGCCGTGCCGGTGCGACCGAGATGCGCCGCGACGCTGGCGATACACGGCGCCAGCCCGGCGACGAGTTCGTCATGCGCGGCGAGATCGCGATCGAACGTCGTTTCCGATCCCACCGATTTGCGCTCGCGGTTTGCGCGCACCTGGCGGTGATCGATGCCGCGTGCGGCCTGGTAATAGTAATCTGCGGCCTTGCCGAAATGCTCCCGCAGGAAGGCGTGGCTGCACGCGCGGAGATCGGCGCCGCTATGGATGCCGAGCCGGTTCATCCGCGCCGCCGTCACCGGTCCGACGCCGTGGAAGCGGCCCACCGGCAGCGCCGCGACGAAGCCGGGTCCGTGGCGCGGCGTCACCATGCACAGGCCGTCGGGCTTGTTCTGGTCCGAGGCGAGCTTGGCGAGGAACTTGTTGTACGACACGCCCGCCGAGGCGGTCAGCCCGGTTTCCCGCAGGATGCTCGCGCGAATTTCGGCCGCGATCGCGGTCGCGGTGAGGCCGCGCGTACTCCCGGTCACGTCCAGATAGGCTTCGTCGAGCGACAGCGGCTCGACGTGCGGCGTATGCTCTTCGAAGATGGCGCGGATCTGCCGTGAGACCGCCTTGTAGACGTCGAAGCGAGGCCGGACGAACAGCAGCTCCGGGCATTTCCGCCGGGCCGTCGCCGAGGCCATCGCCGAGCGCACGCCGAACGCACGCGCTTCGTAGCTCGCCGCGCACACGACGCCGCGCGGGCCGGTGCCGCCCACCGCTAGCGGCCGGCCGCGCAAGGCCGGATCGTCGCGCTGCTCGACCGACGCATAGAAGGCATCCATGTCGACATGGATGATCTTGCGCGGGGCCGCTTCTGGATCAGCTTCGTCCGACACCTTGCCTCGCCCGAGAACAAAGACGGTACATGCTATACCGGAACCGTCCCCCGGCCAAGCCTGTCAGCGGATGTCGACTGCGTCGCCCAGCCGCAACTGCGGCAGCAGGCGCGACAGGGCGACGGCATCGACCGCGACGCAGCCCTCGGTGGCGCCCGCCGCACCGGGGCAGTGGAGGAAGATCGCGCTGCCCAGCCCCGGCACCGGCGGCGCATCATTGTGGCCGAGCACGAGGATCACGTCGTAGAGCCGGTCCTCGCGCCACAATCGCTCGGCGGACCAGCGATGCGGGTGGCGCACCGGCCGGTTGTAGGCGGGGTCGGCGGGATCGTCCGACCAGCCGTCGTCGCGCCGCAACCAGCGCCACGGCAGCATCAGCGCACCCGACGGCTGGACGCGGTCCGGCCGGAGCAGCACGCCGCGGATCGGCCAACGGCCGAGCGGCGTCGCGCCGTCGCCCTCGCGCTTGGCGGCGGCGGCGATGCGGCCGCTCCGGCCGATCCAGCACGGGAGCGATTCGCCGAAGGCGGTCAGCCGGCCGGCGGCACCGTCGACGACGATGTCGGTCAAAGCTGGTGGCCGGTCCGGTCGCGCTTGGTGGCGAGATAGGCGGCATTATGCGGGTTGGCCGCGATCCGGTGCGGCACGCGCTCGACCACTTCAATCCCGTTCGCCTCCAGCGCCGCCACCTTGGCCGGGTTGTTGGACAGGAGCCGCGCCCGATCGTGGCCGAGCAGCGCCAGCATCCGCGCCGCGACGCCGAAATCGCGCTCGTCGATGGCGAAGCCCAGGCGGAGGTTGGCGTCGACGGTGTCGAAACCCTGATCCTGCAGGGCGTAGGCGCGCAGCTTGTTGATCAGGCCGATGCCACGCCCCTCCTGCCGCAGATAGAGCAATATGCCCCAGCCCGATTCGCGGATGCGCGCGATCGCGGCATCGAGCTGCGGACCGCAATCGCACTTCAGCGAGCCGAGCGCGTCGCCGGTGAGGCATTCGCTGTGCAGGCGGACCAGCGGCGCCGCGCCGCCGGCGGGATCGCCGATCAGCAGGGCGACATGCTCGACTGCATCGTCGGCGCTGCGGAAGGCGACGATCTCGGCCTGTTCGGCGCCGGCCACCGGCAGCCGCGCCCGCGACGCGATCTCGAGACGGTGCGGGCTGTCATAGGCAAGGATCGCCGCGACGCTCGTCGAGGCGCCGGCCCCGCCGTCCGCCGCCACGAAGAAGGCGGGGAGCAGCCCGGCGAGGCGGGCGAAATTCGGCGCCG
>CAXTTP010000192.1:1515-5624 GCA_964247195.1 uncultured Sphingomonadaceae bacterium | reverse complement strand
TAGCCCGCATTTCTCATAGGGCGGTCTGATCTGATGCCAGTGGTCCTCGGATCGGGCGTTCGAGAGAATGCTGGGCGATCGATCCAGCGCAGGTATGTTTGCCGGCCTCGTCGAGGCGAGCGGCGCCGTTCGCATGGTGGCGAGGATCGCTACGACGGCTGTCGGGCTATGCGCTGTCTGGTTCGTTAGCGGCCGCCGGCTGCGCAGAGGAAGGCGTGAGCGAGCACCCACTCGTCGCGCCACGGATAGGCCGACGCCATGGCGATCTTGATTCGTCGGACGCTGGCGGTGACCAGGGCACCGACCTTGAGCAAACGGAGGCGGATGGTGCCGCAGGTGGCGTTGGCGAATTGGGTGAAGCGCAGGCCGATCCGCCGTAGCGCGCAGAGCAGGACGTACGCCATCGAGGCGAACCAGAGCCGCAGCTGGTTAGCACGCATGGTGGCGGCCGAGGTGCGGTCGGCAAACAGGTCCGCCTGGCATTCCTTGATCCGGTTCTCCATCTCGCCACGGGCGCAATAGATCTTTTCGTAGAGGTGGCGCGCCTCGGCCTCGGCGGGGCGAAGCGAGGTCACCACGAAGCGCGGATTCGTGTCGCCCTGGGTCACCTCGGCCTTGGCGACGACGCGGCGCCTGCGGCTCCAGCTATCGAGAGTCGACCAACGGAAGTCCCTGAAGCGGCGTGCCGGCCGTCCGGTACGGCTGCTCTCCTCGGCCGCCGCGGCGAGTTCGTTCTCGATCTGGGCTACGAGCCGGGCATTGCGGGCGAGGCCAAACAGATAATCGACCCTGTTCGCCTCGCACCAGGCCATCAGCTCGTCGCGGCAAAAGCCGCTGTCGGCACGCAGCAGGATGCGGACGCGCGGCCAGCGCTGGCGGATCTGGGCGACGATCCGCTCGACCTCCTCGCGGGCGCCGGCCGCGCCGTCGATGTTCGAGCGCCGCAGCTTGGCCGCAAGCAGGTGCCGACCGCAGAAGATGTAGAGCGGCAGGTAGCAGTAGCCGTCATAATAACCGTGGAAGAAGCGCCCTTCCTGGTTGCCGTGGATCGGATCGTCGGTGGCGTCGAGGTCGAGGATGATCTGCTTGGGCGCTTTGGCGTGCGCCTCGAGGAACAGCGTCACGAACAGCGCCTCGATCGCCGCCGGGTCATGGCTGACCTTGTGGTACTGGCTCGGCTCCACGCGGCTCAGCTCGAGCCGGTTGAGCGTGCTCTTGCCCGCCAGCGGGGCACAGCCACGCCGCCGAGCGACGAGCTTGCCGACCAGTGTCGCCATCACTGGATCGTGGCGTAGTTGGTCGTGATCGTTGAGGTCCTCATAGCCGAGCGCGATCCCGAACACCCGCTGCCCCACCAGCGTGGCCACCTCATGCTCGATGAGGTCGGCGCGGCGATGGTCGGTAAAGCAGCCGGCGAAGCGGCCAACCAGCCCGATCGCGCGATCCGCCGCCCCGAGCAACAGCCCGCCCGCATCGCTGGTGACCGCGCCGCCGTCGAACGCCGCGACTACCGATCGCGATTCCACGCGTGCAAACCCATAGCTCTTCGCGCTACACTCTGTCGGCATCGGGGAACTCCTCTGCGGCCGGGCAAGCCTTTGTTGCAGAAGAACTTTCCCACGTTCAGAGCCCCGATGCACCCCGCCCTATGAAATATCCAGGTTAGCCGCCAATCCGGCCGGCCTGCAAGAAACACGTCTGAGTGCGTCTGCCGAGACCGATATGGCGGTGGTGCTGAACTGTGTAGGATCGTCGCTCGAGGGTCGGACATGGCTGCTGGGCGATCTGTTTACGGCTGCGGATATTCAGATGAGCTTCGTCGGCGAGCTAGCCAATTCGCTCGGCTCGATTAATGCCTATCCTAACGTTAGGGCATGGCTCGTGCGGTGCGCGCAACGACCCGCGTATAAGCGTTCAATCGCCGGAAGGGTGTCCTATCGCTTCCGTGTAAATGAATAACTGAGGCGGCGGTGTGGCCGCCATGACCTCGGCGTGATGGCACCCGGCTAATGAAAGCTGCGGTGTCCTAGCCGTCGTCGAAGATCCTTGCGGCGACCACCTTCGCCGATGCGGCTGCGGGAAAGCCAGCATAGCCGGTCGCGTGATAGATGACCTCGGCGATTTCTTCCTTGGTCAGCCCGTTCGCAAGCGCGATCGGAAAGTGATACTGTAGCTCGTGCTCCGCACGTAGGGCGATCAGGATGCCGAGCGTGACCAAGCTCCGATCACGACGGCCTAAGCCTTCGCGCGTCCACAAAGCGCTGAACACATTGTCCAGCGCAAGTTCACCGATTTCACCGGCAAATCCTGCTGTCGTGGCCGAGGTCGCCATGCCCTGGGCCGCGTCGAGCCCAAGCATCTCGGTAACCAGCCGCATCCCTGCTTCACGCTTCTCGTGCATAGTATTCTCCTACCATTAGTTGGCGGCCGCCGGCCGCTCATGGCCAGCCATTAATTCAGGCGGTCTGCCCCGGTGAACCGCCGTTGGTGATGAGCGCCTGCCCTGTAACGAAGGATGCGCGTTCCGACAGAAGCCAAAGCGCCGCCTCGGCAATTTCCTCTGGCCGGCCCATGCGGCCCATCGGCCCGCTCATCCGCTCCTCGGGCAATCCCTGATCGGTGATGAAGCTGCGCATCGCCTCGGTCGCGGTCGCGGTGGGGCAGACGGCGTTTATGCGGATGTTCTGTGAGACGAACTCGGCCGAGGCGGACTTCGTTATGCCGGTGAGCCCGAATTTGGACGCAGTGTACGAACCCATCTTCGGCGTCGCTGCCAGACCTGCGAGCGATCCGGTGTTGACGATCGAGCCGCCGCCACGCGCCAGCATCATAGGAATCTCGTATTTCATGCACAGAAACGTGCCCGTGAGGTTCACTGTGAGATAACGGTTCCAATGCTCCAGCGTGATATTGAGCAGCGAGAGTGGTTGATGGCCTATCCCGGCATTGTTGAATGCGCAGTCGAGCCCCCCGTAGCGCCCCTCCACCGCCGCCATCAGACGCGCGACATCGTCCTCACGCGAGACATCGGCGGCGACCGCTGCCGCCTCCCCCCCGGCGGCCTCGATTTCTTCGGCCAGACGGAGCGCCGCCGCCTCGTCGATATCGGCGAGCATCAGCCGCGCACCTTCGCGCGCGAATAGCAAGGCAGCGCTGCGGCCGATGCCGGCAGCAGCGCCGGTGATCAAGGTGATTTTGTTGCGCAATTCGCCAGTCATACGTTCCTCATTGGTAGTGCGCCGAGGCGCGAAAAAGTGCGACGCGCGACGGCCAGCGGCGCCGTGCGGTCAGATAGGCCAACGCAGCAAAGACCTGCAGCGCAGCGATTGTGGCGATCGCCTGCCGCATGCTGGCCGCGCCAAACTGCGGCTGGAGCGAATCAGAGATCATCCCGGTTGCGAGCGGGCCGAGGCCCGAGCCAATAAGGTTGCACAGCACCGCGAAGAGGCTGAAACCCACTCCGGTAAGGTGCGGGGGTGCGAGTTCCGCGATCGCGGCATTGCTGGGGCCGGAGAAAGCCAAAGCGGTCACGCCCCACAAGCAAAAGCAAACGATGCACAGCAGGGGGCTGCTCACGAGCGCCGCCGCTACCCCCGCGATGCCGTTCGCCACTCCAGCGATCGCCATTGTCAACAGCAAACCACCGGGTCGCGTTCGTTCGAGCCGGTCGGCCAACAGGCCGATTGTCAGGCTGCCGATCGTCCCGAACACACCGATCGCCAACGCGACAACCGATCCGGCGGCAGGCAGCGACAGGTGATGGACACGAACCAGGAATGAGACCATCCACGAGCCGACGCCGGCGTTACAGGTGGAAAACACTACCGACCCGATCAGCACCGGCCGCAGCCGCCGATCGCCGAGAAGCGCCAGCGCGCCGCTTATCATGCCCGATTTCGCGTCTGCCGGTATCGGCTGGCGTGGGTTGGCTTCAGGGACGGTGAACAGGATCAACAAGGCCAGCAGAACGCCCGGCAGGCCGTAGATCAGGAACACCGCGCGCCAGCCATATTCGACTGCGATGAAGCCGCCAGCGAGAAAGCTGACGATCACCCCCAACCCAGCGCCGGCAAAGAACAAGCTGGAAACGGTCGCGCGCCGCTCTTTGG
>CAXTTP010000192.1:0-1505 GCA_964247195.1 uncultured Sphingomonadaceae bacterium | reverse complement strand
AGCGGGTAGAGAATCGAAAGCGATACCGGCGCGCCGCCCGACTCGGCGGCGCCGACCAGGATGCGGGCGACCGCCAAGTGCCAGAACTGCCCGGCGAAGCCGCACAAGAGAGTCATTCCGCTCCAGATCGCGACCAACGCGGAGAGCAGGCGGACCCGGTGAACCCGCTGGATCAGCCACCCGATCGGCACGCCGGCAGCGGCATAAGCGAGGCCATAGAGGATGCCTGTAACCAACCCGACCTGGGTGTCGGTCAGCCCGAACTCGGCCTTGAATAGTTCCTGCGTGATGATGATTGCATTACGGTCTAGCAGATAGAAGAAATAAACAGCCATTGTCACCGCTAGAACATAATAGCGGCGGCCGCGGCCGCTCTCGGATGGTCCAGTGAGGCTCATGAAGGCGGCCGCGCGCCTGTCCCGTGCTGGAGCGTGCCGGTCAACCCGCCATCGACCAGGATATCTGTTCCCGAGATGAAGGATGCCCGATCCGACGCGAGAAACTCGACGACATCAGCGATCTCCAGCATAGTTCCCTCGCGCTGGAGCGGAGTTGCGGCGAGCAAATCATATTTCATCGGCTGCCGCTCGAACTCGAGTGCGCCCATCGGCGTGGCGATCAGACCTGGCGACAGTGACACGATCCGCGCACCCTGCGCACCCCAGGCGCGCGCATCGCGCTTGCACATGCGGTTTAGCGCCGCCTTCGATAGCTGGTACGCCAGGGTCGACGTCGCCGGTTCGTCGAGCACCGCCTCCAATCGGTCGATGAACCCGGGCGCGAGCGGATCGTCGGTCAGAGCCTGAATGTCGGTGGTCAGCGCCTTGAGATGCCCTGCCATGGACGAGATGAAAATTCCGCAAGCGCCCGGCATGAGGTGGGGCAGGAAGCCCGTCGCGATCCGCGTCGCGCCGACCAGATTGACCGCCATCACCGTGCGGAAGTCACCCATGCTGGGCGAGAGACCGACCACGTTGGCGACGACGCGGATAGGGCCAGATTCCACCGCCCGCGCGACCAAGGCCGCCACGTCGTCGATATTCGTGACGTCGCAGCGTGCACCCTGTGCATCGAAGCCGTTTTCGCGCAAGGTGGCCGCGTGCCGCTCCAGCGCCGCCTCGTCGCGATCGACCAGGAGCACGCGGTACGACTGGCCCAGCCGCCGGGCGACCGCCATGCCCATGCCACCCGCACCGATTATCGCCGCGAGCGGCAGATCCGGCCTTTCGCTGGTTCCGACCTTGTGCACCTGCATCTCTCCTACCAGCGCGTCGCCGTATCCCGCGATCTTCGGCGCTTCTTGGAGCCGGCTTATCCGCCGCAAGACGAGCACACACGCGACTTTCCTGAAACGCCGGTTTCGCAATGCGTGGCTGCGCTGGCTTCGGCCGTGGCGATCAATCATATTGAACACTCGATCGGACACGGCTCGCCAGAAAGACCATGGCCGGCGAGATCAACTTGCCACCGCGCGAGCAGGCGACTTCGAATGGAGATAGGCATGT
>CAXTTP010000191.1:0-5625 GCA_964247195.1 uncultured Sphingomonadaceae bacterium | reverse complement strand
GTTGCTGGGCGCGCTCGCCGGTCTCGCATGACCAGGCTGTTCGGCCACGACGCTGCGACCGCGGAGTTCCTCGCCGCGCTGGCGGGCGAGCGGATGCACCACGCCTGGCTGCTGGCCGGCCCGCAGGGCGTCGGCAAGGGCAGCTTCGCCCGGGCGGCGATGCGGCGCATGCTGGCCGACGCCGGCGGCCCGCGGATCGACCTGCCGGGTCTGGAAACGCCGGACGAGCACCGCATCCTCAGCCTGATCGATGCCGGCAGTCATCCGGACCTGCGCATCCTGGAACGGCTGGTCCGGGAGAATTCGGGCGACGTCGCGCGCAACATCGGCATCGGTCAGGTCCGCGCCATGCAGGGCCTGTTCTCGGCGACTCCGGCGATGTCGCGCTACCGCGTCGTGATCGTCGATGCGGTCGACGACCTCGAGCGCAGCGCCGCCAACGCGCTGCTCAAGAATCTCGAGGAGCCGCCGGCCGACAGCCTGTTTCTGCTCGTCAGCCATGCGCCGGGCAAGCTGCTGCCGACGATCCGCTCGCGCTGCCGGACGCTGCGGTTCGCCGCGCTCGCCACCGACGACATGACCGCCGCGCTGGGCCAGGCGATGCCGGACGCGCCGCCCGCCGAGATCGCCGCGCTCGCCACGCTCGGTCTCGGCGCGCCGGGGCAGGCGCTGCGCTTCGCCGGCCTCGACATCGCCGCGCTCGACGAGGCGATGACCGGGCTGATCCTCTATGGCGACCCGACCAACGCGGTCCGCGCCGCGCTCGCCAAGAAGCTCGCCGGCAAGGCCGCGCAGGCGCGCTACGAGGCGTTCCTCGATCGCGTGCCGAGCCGCATCGCCGCCCATGCGCGCGACCTTGGCGGCGCGGCGCTCGACCATGCGATCGGCAACTGGGAGCGGGCAAGGCGGCTCGCCGGGAGCGCGGTCAGGCTGTCGCTCGATCCGCAGAGCGTCGTGTTCGAGCTGGCCGGGCTGCTCGCCGCGCTTGCCCCGACGGCGGCGCCCGTTAAAGCCTGAGGCATGGGCGAGCCTTATTACATCACCACCGCGATCAGCTATCCGAACGGCCGGCCGCATGTTGGCCATGCCTATGAGGTGATCGCGACCGATGCGATCGCGCGCTATCACCGGCTCGCCGGCCGCGACGTCTTCTTCCTTACCGGCACCGACGAGCACGGCCTGAAGATGGCGCAGGCGGCGCGCGCACTAGGCATCGAGCCGCGCGCTTTCGCCGACGAGATGTCGTCGTATTTCAGGGAGATGGATGCCGTCCTCAACATCTCCTATGATCGCTTCATCCGCACCACGGAGGCAGACCATTATGCTGCCAGCCAGGCGATCTGGCAGGCGATGGCCGATGCCGGCGACATCTATCTCGGCCGCTACGAAGGCTGGTATTCGGTCCGCGACGAAGCCTTTTACGGCGAGGACGAACTCGTCGGCGGGGAGGGGGGCGAGCGCCTCTCGCCACAGGGCACCGCAGTCGAGTGGACGGTGGAGGAAAGCTGGTTCTTCCGCCTATCCGCATATGCCGAGCGGTTGCTCGCGCACTATGACGCGAACCCGGACTTCATCCGCCCGGAGAGCCGGCGCAACGAGGTGCTGGGCTTCGTGCGCGGCGGCCTGGCCGACCTGTCAATCTCGCGCACCAGCTTCGACTGGGGGGTGCCGGTGCCGGGCAGCCCCGGTCACGTCATGTACGTCTGGGTCGACGCGCTCACCAATTATCTGACCGGCGTCGGCTATCCCGGTGCCGCGCGGCGCTGGCCCGCCGACCTGCACGTCATCGGCAAGGATATCGTCCGCTTCCACGCGGTCTATTGGCCGGCCTTCCTGATGTCCGCCGGGTTGCCGCTGCCGAAGCAGGTATTCGGCCACGGCTTCGTCCTCAACCGCGGCGAGAAGATGTCGAAATCGGCCGGCACCGGCCTCGATCCGATCGAGATGGCCCGGCTCTACGGCGTCGACCAGCTACGCTACTTCCTGCTGCGCGAGGTGAGCTTCGGCCAGGACGGCAGCTATAGCCACGAGTCGATCGTCACCCGCACCAACGCCGACCTCGCCAACGGCCTCGGCAACCTCGCGCAGCGTTGCCTGTCGATGATCGCGAAGAATTGCGGCGGCATGGTGCCGGAGCCGGGCGCGCTCGCCGAGGCGGACCGGAACCTCCTCGACGACCTGGCAGGCGCGGCGGACGAAGCGGCTCGGGCGATGCCGGAGCTGGCGATCCACAACGCGCTCGGCGCGCTGTGGGGCGGCGTCTCGGCCGCCAACGTCTACTTCGCCGAGCAGGCGCCGTGGACGCTGCGCAAGACCGATCCCGCCCAGGCCGATCGCATTCTCTACGTCGCGGCCGAAGCGGTGCGGCAACTCGCCATCCTGGTGCGCTGGGTAATGCCAGCGAGCGCCGACGCGCTGCTCGATCAGCTCGGCCAGCCCGCCGGCGCGCGCGATTTCGCCGCGCTGGCGACGCCGCTGGCGGCAGGAACGGTGCTGCCCGCTCCCGCGGGCGTGTTCCCGCGCTTCGTCGAGCCAGCCTGAGCCATGTTGATCGACAGCCACTGCCACCTCAACTATGCGGGCCTGGCCGAGCGCCAGCCCGAAGTGCTGGAACGTGCGCGCAGTGCCGGCGTGACGACGATGCTCAACATCTCGACGCGCGAGAGCGAATGGGCGGACGTGATCGCGACAGCCGAGCGGGAGCCGGACGTCTGGGCGACAGTCGGCATCCACCCGCACGAGGCCGACCAGCATCCCGACATCGACACCGCCCGGCTGATCGAAGCCTCGGCGCACGCGCGCGTCATCGGCATCGGCGAGACCGGCCTCGACTATTATTACGACCATAGCGACCGCGTTCGCCAGCAGGCGAGCTTTCGCGCGCACATCGCCGCGGCGCGCGCGACCGGCCTGCCGCTGATCGTCCACACCCGCGACGCAGAGGACGACACCGCTGCGATCCTGGCCGACGAGATGGGGAAGGGGGCCTATAAGGGTGTCATCCACTGCTTCACCGCAAGCGGAGACTTCGCTCGCAAGGCTCTGGAACTTGGGCTGTTCATCTCGATCTCTGGCATCGTCACCTTTCGGAATGCGAAGGATCTTCAGGCGACCGCGGCGACGCTGCCGCGCGACCGCCTGCTGGTGGAGACCGATGCGCCGTTCCTCGCGCCCGTACCGCACCGCGGCCGTCACTGCGAGCCGGCGTTCGTGGCCGATACCGCCCGCTTCCTCGCGTCGCTCCGTGGCGAAAGCTATGCGGAATTGGCGGCAAGCACGACCGCCAACTTCCTCGATTTGTTCGATAAGGCGGGGCGGTGAAGGCGGTGCTGCTCGGCTGCGGCACGTCGTCCGGCGTGCCGCGTATCGGTAATGATTGGGGCGACTGCGATCCTGCCGACGTGCGCAACCGACGCCGCCGCGCCTCGATTTTGATCGAGAGCGAGGCGACCCGCATCCTCGTTGACACCTCGCCTGACCTGCGCGAGCAGTTGCTCGACGCCGACATCGACAGCGTCGACGCGGTGATCTGGACGCACGACCATGCCGACCATTGCCACGGCATCGACGATCTGCGGCAGCTGTACCACGCGCGCGGATCGGCCGTGCCGGGCTATGCTCGCGCCGACACCCTGGCCACGCTCGACGAGCGCTTCGGCTACGTCTTCGACGGTCGCAACGGCTATCCGGCGACGGCGACGGCAAACCGGCTCGCCGACGACATGATGATCGGCGACATCCGCGTGCGCTGCGTCGACCAGCCGCACGGCACCATCACCTCGGCCGGCCTGCGCTTCGAAAGCGATGGCGTCGCGATCGGCTATGCCACCGATTTCCATGCGATGACCGCCGGAATGGAGGCGCTCTACGCAGGACTGGACCTGTGGATCGTCGACGCGCTTCGCTACCGGCCGCATCCGACGCATCCGCATCTGGCGCAGACGCTCGGCTGGATCGCGCGCCTCGAGCCGCGGCGCGCCGTGCTGACCCACATGGACACGTCGATGGATTTTGCCACGCTCGCGGCCACGCTACCGACCAATGTCGAACCCGGCCGGGACAATCTGGTGCTGGCGGTCGCATGACCGGGGATCGTGTCGCCGCAACCTTGTTCGTGATCATGGCGATGACGCTGGTCGCGAGCGGACTGGTCGCGCGACGGCTGCCTATGCGCCGCACGCTGGCGCTCGGATTGCTGTGGGCGGGCATCTTCGCTCTGGCCTTCGCCGTCGCGCGGCTCTTCGCCTGAACCTTGGCAGACTTTACATAATGTATATTATCAGACCATCATATCAGCGGAGCCGGCCCGATGATTGAGGAACTGCGCGACATCATGGCGCGGCTGCGTGATCCCGATCGCGGCTGCGCCTGGGATCGCGAGCAGAACTTCGCGACGATCGCACCGTACACGATCGAGGAAGCATATGAGGTCGCCGACGCGATTGCGCGCCGCGACATGGCTGCGCTCCGGGACGAGCTCGGCGATCTCCAGTTCCAGGTCGTGTTTCATGCGCGCATGGCCGAGGAGCTCGGCGCGTTCGACCTCAAGGACGTGCTCGACGCGGCTTCGGCCAAGATGGTCCGCCGGCATCCCCATATCTTCGGCAACGGCGACAATCCCGGCTGGGAAACACTGAAGGCCGACGAGCGCGCCGGCGGCGATGACCCGAGCGCGCTGGCGGGCGTGGCGCTGGCGCTGCCGGCGCTGCTGCGCGCCGACAAGATCCAGCGCCGGGCCGCGCGCACCGGCTTCGACTGGCCCGATGCGAACGGTCCGCGCGCCAAGATCGCCGAGGAGATCGCCGAGGTCGAGGCGGCGTCGGGCGCCGGCGAACTCCACGCCGAGATCGGCGACCTCCTGTTCTCGGTGGTCAACTGGGCGCGTCACCTCGGCATCGAGCCCGAGGCGGCGCTCCGCGATGCGACCGCCAAGTTCGAGGCCCGGTTCCGGGCGATGGAAGCAGCGGCGGACGGCGGCTTCGCCACCCTCCCCCTCGCCGCCAAGGAAAGCCTGTGGGAGCAAGCGAAGGCGACGGTGGCCGGGACGCAAATCCCTGATGGCTGAAGCGGCGTCGCGCCACCTTCCGACCGGAATACTAGTCGCGCGCCAGGAAGCGCGCCCAGTCGGCTTCGGACAGGCGCGCCTCGATCCGGATCGCGCCCTCCTCCTCGGCCTGCTCCAGCACCTCGCCATGGGCGTGCAGCCAGGCGATCGAGGCGCCGTCGCCGGCATCGAGGCGGATCGCGTGGATGCGCGCACCAGCGGTCAGCCGTTCGGACAGTGCCTGGGAGAGAGCGTCCACGCCCTCCCCGGTCAGCGCGGAAAGCAGGACGACATCCTCGCGCCGCTGCGCTTCGGCAGCGGCATGAGCCGCGCCCTCCTCGTCGAGCGCGTCGAGCTTGTTCCAGGCCTCGATCATCGGTGCCGCGCCCTCGCCCGCCACGCCGATATCGGCCAGCACCTGTTCGACATCGGCCGCCTGCGCATCGCTGTCGGGATGCGAAATGTCGCGGACATGGACGATCAGGTCGGCCGAGATGACCTCCTCCAGCGTGGCGCGGAAGGCGGCGACGAGCTGGGTCGGCAGGTCGGAGACGAAGCCAACGGTGTCGGACAGGATCGCC
>CAXTTP010000190.1:0-5656 GCA_964247195.1 uncultured Sphingomonadaceae bacterium | reverse complement strand
GTACGGATCGGCAGCGGCAAAGGCGATCGCGGCGTCGCGGTCCTCGAACTCGGCGATCATCAGCGTGCCCATCGCCCGGCCGTCGTCCTTGAGCAGCGGCCCCGCGACCAGCAACGCCTCGCCCAGCGCCGCCAGGTGCGGCAGGTGCGCGGCACGGGTCGCGGCACGCAAGTCCCCCGAATCGGGCTTGTCGATGCAGTGGATGGCGAAATAGGGCATCGTCGCACTTCCTTGCGGCGCCGGAGAAGCGCAACCGTATCGAACGGTCTAGCGAGGCATTTCATTGTACGGAAGGGGGCTTTTGCCGCCGACACTGACTTGCAACATCCGGCGGCGGCGTCCACCGACCTTGACGCGCCGGGCACCCGCCTGTATGCGCCACCCCTTTCCGGCACACTATAACGAACCAAGGACTTCGACGATGTCGCGCGTTTGCGAGCTGACCGCCAAGGGTCGCCAGGTTGGAAACAATGTTTCCCATGCCAACAACAAGACCAAGCGGGTGTTCCTGCCGAATCTCCAGAACGTCACGCTGATGTCCGACATCCTCGGCCGCTCGGTGCGGCTGCGCGTTTCGATGAACGGCCTGCGTTCGGTCGAGCACGTCGGCGGCCTCGACAATTGGTTGATCAAGACCAACGCCCTGAAGCTCAGCGAGCGTGCCGCCAAGCTCAAGCGCGAGATCAAGAAGAAGGTGGCGATCGCTGCCGAGGCGAGTGCCACCGAGGCTGCGCCCGCCGCGTAAGCGTCGATCTTTCGACGAGACTGCCAGCCGGCCGGGGTCACTCCTGGCCGGTTTGCTGTTTGGGGCCCGCTCGAAGAGCCCACCCCCGGGCCGGCTGCGCCGTCTCTCGCCCCTCCCCGGAGGGGAGGGGGAAGTGTGCTACACGGCGGCATGCATAGTGTGCGCCCAGCGACCTCGGACGATCGAGCCGCCATCGTGCGGACGCTGGCGTTGGCTTTCGCCAACGATCCGGCGCTGAGCTACGTCTTTCCAAACCCGGCCGCCCGCCCGGCCAGGCTGCAGCGCTTCTTCGACCTGATCGTCCGCAGCGAGCCCGACCCGAGCCTGACGACGCTGGTCGATAACGGCGCGGCGGTGGCGGTCTGGCGCGCGCCCGGCGCCTGGCGAACCCCGACCCTGACCATGCTGCGCTACGCCGTGCCGCTGCTCACCACCTTCGGCACCGCCCTACCCCGAACCCTCAGGCTGCAGGCGTTGCTCGAACGCCATCACCCGACGCAGCCGCACTGGTATCTCGAGTTCGTCGGCTGCGACCCTGCCCTGCAAGGCACCGGGCGGGGCGGTGCCGCGATCCGCGCCGGCCTCGCGCGCGCCGATGCCGCCGGGCTGCCGTGCGCGCTCGAGGCGGCGGTCGAGTCGAACGTCAGCCTCTACCGCGCGCTGGGCTTCGACGTGACGTCGGAGTTCAGGGTCGCGGACGGCCCGTGGTTCCGCGAGATGTGGCGACCAGCTCGAACTTGAGCAGCAGCGTCTGCTGGACGCCGTTGAAATTATCGTCCGACACCATGTAGGCGAAGGTCCGCCCACCGGCCTGCCGCACCGCGAGCCCTTCCATGTTGTCGACGGTCAGCGGCGTCGCCAGCCGCGCCACGACCTGCGGCTCCATGATGTCGGCGACCTTCACCCGCGCGACGATCGCCGAGACGCCGTCGAACACCGTGTAGTGCCGGTTGAGCACCAGCAGTTCGCCCGGCGCGATCTCGCCCGCATCGGTCGGCTTGTACCCTGTCGGGCGGCGGTACAGCAGCTGGCGGGTCACACCGTCCTTGACCAGCAGCACCGGCGACAGGCCCCGCGCGTCCTCGCCGTCCTCCTCGAACAGCACCCGCGAACCGTCCCCGAGCACCGCCAGCGCCTCGCCGCCGCCGTTTGCCGGCCAGCCGGCGGTCGCCGGGTTGCGAATCACCTCGGCCGGCATGGCGCGCAGCGTCGCGGGTCGCGCCGGGTCGATACCCAGGTAGCGCTGGATACGGTGGTCCTGCTCGAAGCTGACCAGCGCCTCGCCGGTGCGCGGATCCCAGTCGAGCGACTCCGCATCCCCGGCACTCTTGGTCGCCGCCTTGTGGTCGCCCGCGTCGAGCAGCGGCGCGATCACCCCGTCGCGCACCCCGACCAGCCGGTCGCCGCGCTCGACGGTGACGAAGCTGACCCAATTGCCGTTGTCGCTGATCGCCAGCAACCGGCCGTCCGGCCCGGCGCGCAGCCCCGACAGGCCGCCGAACGAGCGCGTCGTCGAGTTGAGCACCAGCCCGCCGAGATAGCGCAGGCCCCCCACCGTCGATTGCGCCAGATCGTCCGGGTTGAGCGGCACGGCGGTCGAGGTCAGCGGCAGCGGCTGGACATTGGACACGGCCGGCGGCGCGGCGCCAATCAGCGCCAGGCACAGGATAAATCGGGTTCGCATCGCCCTTTCCCTAGCGGCGCAGTGTGACAGGGGCTATCTCCGCCTTCACATGCGATCCCCCGAACAGGTACTTCACGAGGTTTTCGGCTTCCCGGCTTTCCGCGGGCAGCAGGAGGCGGTCGTCCACGACGTCTGTGCCGGGCGCGACGTGCTGGCGATCATGCCCACCGGCGCGGGCAAGTCGTTGTGCTACCAGGTGCCGGCACTGGTCCGCCCCGGCTGCGCGCTGGTGATCTCGCCCTTGATCGCGCTGATGACCGACCAGGTCCGCGCCCTGAAGGCGTACGGCGTCCGGGCGGCAGCGCTCAACAGCCAGTCGGAGGACGGCGAGGAAACCATCCGCCTTTTACGCGACGGCGAGCTCGACCTGCTCTACGTCGCCCCGGAGCGCGCCGCGATGCCGAGCTTCCGCCAGCTCGTGTCGCGCGTCGAGATCGCGCTGGTGGCGATCGACGAGGCGCATTGCGTCAGCCAATGGGGCCATGACTTCCGCCCCGAATATCGCCAGCTGCGTAGCCTGTGCGACCTGCTGCCCGGCGTGCCGCGGATCGCACTGACCGCCACTGCCGACCAGGTGACGCGGCTCGACATTCTCGACCAGCTCGGCATCGCCGCCGACCGCATGTATATCGCCGGCTTCGACCGGCCGAATATCCGCTACGAAGTCGCCGCCAAGACCAGCTCCGGCCGGCAGCTACTGGCGTTCCTCGACACCCAGCGTGGCAAGTCGGGCATCGTCTATGCGCCGACGCGCGACAAGACCGACAAGACCGCCGAACTGCTGCGCGGCCACGGCATCAACGCGCTGTCCTACCACGCCGGCCTCGACGGGCGCGAGCGGGCGCGCAACCAGGCGGCCTTCGTCGGCGCCGAGGACATGGTGATGGTCGCCACCGTCGCCTTCGGCATGGGCATCGACAAGCCCGACGTGCGCTTCGTCGCCCATATCGGCCTGCCCAAGTCGATCGAGGCCTATTACCAGGAGACCGGTCGCGCCGGTCGCGACGGCGATCCCGCAGTGGCGCATTTGCTGTACGGCGCCGACGACATCGCCCGGGCGCGCGGCTTCATCAACCCGTCGGACGGCAGCGCGAGTGGCGACGCGCGGGTCAAGGCCGACAATGCGCGGCTCAATGCGCTGATCTCCTTTTGCGAGACGGCGCAGTGCCGCCGGGTGCCGCTGCTGACCTATTTCGGCGAGCCGGCGCCGCCGCCGTGCCGGAACTGCGACACCTGCCTGTCGCCACCGGCGCTGAAGGACGCGACCGAGGCGGCGCGCAAGCTGTTGTCGGCGGTGGTCCGCACCGGGCAGCGCTTCGGCGTCGGGCATCTGGTCGAGGTGCTGCACGGCGGCGCCAGCGAGAAGGTCCGCAAGTTCGGGCATGAGGCGCTGTCGGTCTTCGGCATCGGGCGCGAACTCGATGCCAATGGCTGGCGCTCGCTGGCACGGCAGCTGGAGGCGAGCGAGGCGCTGGTGCGGGATGCCGAGCATGGCGGGCTGCGGCTCGGCCCGGCGGCGCGGCCGATCCTCAAGGGCGAGACCGAGGTGTCGCTGCGCATCGAGCCGGCGCGCAAGGAGCGGCGGGCGCGCGGCAGTGTCGCGGCGGCGTCGCTGCCGGCCGGGGATGCGTCGCTGTTCGAGGAATTGCGACGGGTGCGGCGCGAACTGGCCGCCGAGGCGGGGATGCCGCCGTACATCGTCTTCAACGACGCGACGTTGCGCGCCATGGCGGCGGAACGCCCGCGCTCGCTGACCGCCTTGGGCCAGATTTCGGGGGTCGGGGCGCGCAAGCTCGAGGCTTATGGCGACGCCTTCCTGCAGGTGCTGCAGGCGGCCTGATCCGGGGCGGCGGCTGGTCCGCCGCCCCGTCGGTCAGGCTTTAGCAGTTACGGTCGAGCGCCGTGCCCGCGATGGCGCCGACGCCGGCACCGAGCAGGGTGTTGCCACCACGGTGATAGCGGCCGCTGGTGGCGTTGCCGATCAGGCCACCGGCGACAGCGCCGAGGACGGTGCCGCGACCGCAGCTGTTGCCGCGGTAATAGCCACCGCGATAACCGCCGTAATAGGCCGGCGCATAGCCGCCACCGTAGTAGACCGGGGCTGCATAGCCGCCGTAATAGCCATCATAGCCATAGGGGTCGTAGCCATAGGCATAGGCCGGGGCGATATAGACGCCGCTGTAATAGGGCCGGTAGTAACCGGCGTAATAGGGCCGGCCGCGATAGCCGTAGCCGCCGCGATAGCCATAGCCACCATAGCGATAGCCGCCGCCGTAGCCGCCCCGAACATAGCCGCCGCGTGCGTAGCCACCACGAGCGTAGCCACCGCCGCGACCATAGTCACCGCCGTGCGAATAGCCGCCGCCGCCATGCGAATAGCCGCCGCGCGACCCGCCGTCGTGACGCTGGGCCAGGGCCGGCGTGGCAGCCAGTGCTGCGATACCGACGAGTGCGATAGTCCAAGTCTTCATGACCTATCCTTTACAAACTCAACATCCGAGTCGATCCGGCTCGATGGGATGGTTATGACAAGATGGCCGTGAACCGGCTCTGAACATCCCCAAATCGGTTCAGCAAGCGTGCATGCTGCCGGAACGATGATGCAATCAGAGACGTTCGTTACGTCTCTGACAAAGTCATCATATCAGGAAAAGATCATGCGTATCCTTACCCCGTTGCTGGTCGCAGCCATCGCCGCGACATCCTTCACCACGGTAGCACCGGCGGCCGCCCGTGATCATCGCTACGAGAACAGTCGCAGCAACCGCTATTACAACGCGCGCAACCGGCGCCATTACCAGACCTATGCCGAATGCAAGCACTCGCGCAGCCGCGCCGGCAAGCGCGGTACGGTGATCGGTGCGGTCGGCGGTGGCGCCGGTGCGGCCCTGCTCGGCGGCAACCTCGGCGAATCGCTGCTCGGTGCCGGTGTCGGCGCAGTCGCCGGTAACGCCCTCGGCCGCGGCAGCAAGCATCGCTGCTAGTCGGTGATCGGCCCGGTGCGGTTCGCCGTACCGGGCTTTACCGCCGCCGCTTGCCCGGGCCGTCTTCCTCGAACAGCGCCGCGAGCTGCTCGATGATCGTGCCGCCAAGCTGCTCGGCGTCCATGATGGTCACGGCGCGGTCGTAATAGCGCGTCACGTCATGGCCGATGCCGATGGCGGACAGCTCGACCGGCGAGCGCGTCTCGATCCAGCCGATGACCTGGCGCAGATGGCGCTCAAGGT
>CAXTTP010000189.1:0-5706 GCA_964247195.1 uncultured Sphingomonadaceae bacterium | reverse complement strand
TATAGGCGAGGCCGCGCAGCGACAGCACCGCGACTTCGGTCGTGCCGCCGCCGATATCGACGACCATCGATCCGATCGGCTCGGTCACCGGCATGTCGGCGCCGATCGCGGCGGCCATCGGCTCCTCGATCAGCCACACCTGGGAGGCGCCGGCGTTGGACGCGGCATCGCGGATCGCGCGGCGCTCGACCGAGGTCGAGCCCGACGGCACGCAGATCACGATTTCCGGCCAGCGCGGGAAGCGCTTGGGACCGTGCACCTTGAGGATGAAGTGCTTGATCATCTGCTCGGCGACATCGATGTCGGCGATGACGCCGTCGCGCAACGGCCGGATCGTCACGATCGAGCCGGGCGTCTTGCCCATCATCAGCTTCGCGTCGTCGCCGACCGCCTTGACCCTCTTGACGCCGTTGATCGTCTCGATCGCGACTACCGACGGCTCGTTCAGCACGATGCCGCGGCCGGGCACGTAGACCAGCGTGTTGGCGGTGCCGAGATCGATCGCCATGTTGTGCGACATGGATTTTAGCAGTCGCGTGAAGAACATGGTTTCGCCTGTTGCGCGGCGATCCGCCGCCAAAGCGCCAGCTTAGGAGAAGCCGGAGGCCGTGTCGCTCGTCTTCTGTCAGACGGAAGCAGCAGCGCGGCGGGCGGAAGCCGGCATCGCTCCCAGCCGCCGGTTCGTGCCGGACAGGCGCGTCCGCCGAAAGGTCACATGAGGCTGTGACCCTCCGGCGGGACGCTATGATCTCCGGCAGCGATCTCCCGGCAGCACTCAGCCCTGGCAGGCCTTCTTGTTCTTGTTGCCGGCCTTGCTGCAGTTGTAGGTGATCGTCTTGCCGGTGGTCGTCTTCGCCGTGACCATCCGGCCGCCCGGCACGCCGGTGGCGGTGGTGGTCGTCCGATGACTGATCCGGGTCACCTTGGTGGCCGCCAGCGGCTTTTTCTCGACGTGCGTGGTTGTGACCGTTTTGGTGGCGGTGCCCGTCATCGGCGCGGCGGGCGCAGTCGTGTTCTGCGCCAGCGCAGCGGTCGCGCCGGTCAGCGCCGCGATCGTCGCGAGGGCACCAAAAAGTGGGTGGATCCGCATGGCTTCTCTCCTGTCGGCGTCGCCCATTGGCACGCGGCGAGCTTTATTGCGCGCCGTCCGATCGCCCGCAACGCCCGGCACATGAAGCTAAGTTCATGTGCGGACGAACCGCCAGACGCGCTCGTCCGATCCTTCCGCCGACCAGCGATAGCCGTCGCTGTCGAAGCCCTTCAGCGCCTCCGGATCGGTCAGCCGATGCTCGCACAGATAGCGCGCGACCATGCCGCGCGCGCGCTTGGCGGCGAAGCTGTTGAAGCGCAGCCCCTCGGGCCCCTCCTCGCGGAAATCGATCGTCAGGATGCGCGCGCCCGGCGGCGGCGCCTGTTCGATCGCATGCCAATATTCCTTGCTGGCGAGGTTGACGACCACGTCGCCGCCATCCTCCGCGAGATCGGCGCCGAGCGCCTGGCCAAGGCGATCGCCCCAGTAGCCGTAGAGATCCTTCTTGCGGCCAGGCGCCCAGCGGGTCCCCATCTCGAGCCGATAGGGGCGGATCCGGTCGAGCGGCCGCAGCAGGCCGTAGAGGCCGGACAGGATGCGGACATGGTCCTGCGCGAACGCGACAGCGGCCTCGTCCAGCGTGCGCGCCTCCAGCCCGACATAGACGTCGCCGGCGAAGGCGTAGAGGGCCGGCCGCTCGGGTTGGCCCGGAAAACCGCGAAAGCGATCGACGTTAAGCTTCGCCAGCTTGTCCGAGATGTGCATCAGCGCGGCGAGCTTCCTGGCGCTCAGCTTTGCCGCCGCCGCGGCGAGCCGGCCGGCATCCTCGGCGAAGCGGGGCTCGCTGGACTCGATCGGCGGCGTGGGCCGGGTATAGTCGAGCGTCTTGGCGGGCGAGAGGAGCGCGATCATCCCGGGCGCGTAGCGCAGCGCGCCACCGCCGGTCAAAGGTGAAACCTTGGCCGGCGGCGAGGGTTAAACGAGGGTTCAGTTCCCGTCCGCCATCCGCCGCCAGGGGAAGGGCGGTTGTGCCCTGGCGGCGCGGGCGATAGTCACGCGCGGTGTAACGGAATGCCCGCCGAAGGCGTGCACCCAAGAGGAGGCTTGAGAGATGAGGTTTGTTTCGACCATGGCGCTGGGCGCCGCGATCGCGCTGGCCGGGTTCACCGTCGCAGGCGTCCAGCCGGCGGTGGCCAAGGACAAGAAGGAAGAGGGTGGCGCGCCGAACTACAAGCTGAGCAAGCCGGTGCGCGACGCGGTTGCGGCTGCGCAGGCGGCGCTGAAGACGGGCGACACCGCCACCGCCGATGCCAAGCTCGCCGAGGCGACGGCCGGCGCCTCCACGCCCGACGACAAATATGTGATCGGATCCGTCCAGTACGATAGCGCGCGCGCCAAGAACGATCTCGGCAAGCAGGGCGCCGCGATCGACATGATGCTAAACAGCGGCCGCGTCGCCGCCGCCACCTTGCCGACCTTCTATTTCGCGTCCGGCCAGATCGCCTATAACTCCAAGGACTATGCCAAGGCCGAGCAGCGGCTGAACCAGGCGATCCAGGCCGGCGTCACCGATCCGAACGCCTTTGCGCTCCTCGTCGAGGCGGAGAACCAGCAGGGCAAACCGGCCGAGGCGGTGGCGTCCTTGGAGCAGGCGATCGCCAAGCAGAAGGCCGCCAACCAGGCGGTGCCGAACGAATGGTATGCCCGCGGCATCAGCATCGCTTATGGCGCGAAGCTCGCTGCGCCGCTCGAGCACCTGACGCAGGAGTGGCTCGCCGCCTATCCGACGCCGTCCAACTGGCGCGATTCGCTCATCACCTTCCGCGACCTCAACAAGGTCGATGCCGAAACCGAGCTCGATATCGACCGGCTGATGCGCACCGCCGGCGCGCTGAAGGGCGAGCGGGACTATATGGACTACATCCAGGCGACCTACCTCAAGTTCCCGACCGAGGCGAACGGCGTGATCGATGAGGGCGTCGCCAGCGGTGACCTCAAGCTCACCGGCACCGCCAACGAGCTCAAGACGCTGGTCAAGGGCAAGCTGGCGTCGGACAAGACCGCGACGCAGAGCGCGGCGAACGACCTGAAGGCGGGCAAGGGCACCGGCAAGCTGGCGCTCGGCACCGGGGACGCGCTCTACGGCGCGGGCGATTTCACGCAGGCCGCCGAGATCTACCGGATCGCGCTCCAGAAGGGCGGAGTCGACGCCAACGTCGTCAACACCCGGCTTGGCGCGGCGCTGGCGCGGGCGGGCCAGGCGGATGCGGCGAAGCAGGCGTTCGCCGCTGTAACCGGGGCGCGCCAGGGGCTCGCGCGCTACTGGATGGTCTGGCTCGACCAGAAGAAGGCTTGAGGCCGCCAGCAGATCGGCAGGGGACATTTCTCCTGCCGACGCGTTATCCGGCGGGCATCTTTAGTGAATGACAGGGAGAGACCTCATGGCCTTCGAACTTCCCGCGCTTCCGTTCGACAAGGGCGCGCTCGAGCCGCACATGTCGGCCGAGACGTTCGACTATCATCACGGCAAGCACCACAAGGCCTATGTCGACAAGACCAATGGCTGGATCGACGAGAAGGGGCTGCAGGGCATGTCCCTCATTCAGGTCATCGAGAAGGCGAAGGCCAGCGGCGACAAGGGACTGTTCAACAACAGCGCCCAGATCTGGAACCACAGCTTTTTCTGGCAGTGCCTGGCACCCACCGGGACGAGCCCTTCGGGCAAGCTCGCCGGGCTGATCGAAAGCGGCTTCGGCTCGATCGAGGCGATGCTGAAGAAGCTGCAGGAGGAGGCGGTCAACCACTTCGCCAGCGGCTGGGCGTGGCTGGTGCTCGACGGTGATGCGCTGAAGATCACCTCCTACCACGATGCCGATACGCCGGTGGTGTATGAGGGCGTCAAGCCGCTGCTCACGCTCGACGTGTGGGAGCATGCTTATTACATCGACTATCGCAACGCCCGGCCGAAGTTCGCCGAGACCGTGCTCGGCAACATCGTCAACTGGGAGTTCGTCTCCCAGAACCTCGACGGTGACGGCATCGCTCGCGCCGACCAGCAGCAGGCCTAGGCTTACTGGGCGGGCGGTAGCGGCACCTCTTCGGCGGTGCCGCTGCTCCCGCCCAAGCCGTGCTTCATCAGCATCGGGATGTTGGCAGCGGCGAATAGCAAGGTAGCGGGCAGCGCCCCCCATAGCTTGTAGCCCAGCCAGAAATCGGTGCTCGTCGACCGCCAGACGAATTCGTTGGCGGCAGCCATGGCGAGGAAGAAGCAGGCCCAGTTGCGCGACAGCAGCGCCCAGCCGCGCTCGCTCAGCCCCGGATAGGCGCCGCCGAGCACGAGCTTGAGCGTCGGCCGGCCACTCCACAGCCCAAAGAACAGGATTGCCGAAACCATCACGTAATAGATGGTGGGCTTGATCTTGATGAACGTGTCGTTGTGGAGCCAGATGGTGAGGCCGCCGAAGCCAAGCACCATCACCCCCGAGAACCACAGCATCGGCGAAATCCGCCCGGCCTTGATCCGCGAAACGATCATCGCGGCGACCGTCGCAGCCATGAACACACCGGTCGCGCGGATGATCTGCTTGCCGGTCAGCCAATAGGCGACGAAGAAGACGAGCAGCGGCCCGAGATCGAGCAGCAGCTTGATCGCCGCGCTCGGCTCCTTGCGATGCGGTGCCGCGACGTTGCTCATGATGTCCGTGCCTTCTCCACGCCGGCGATCACCCGGCCGACCTCGTTCGGATCGAACGGGCGCAGATCCCCTATCCCTTCGCCGACGCCGATCGCATGGATCGGCACGCGATATTTCTCCGCCGCCGCGACCAGCACGCCGCCGCGCGCGGTGCCGTCGAGCTTGGTCATGACCAGCCCGGTGACGCCGCAGTCACGGCCGAACACCTCGATCTGGTTGAGCGCGTTCTGGCCAGTCGTGGCGTCGAGGACCAGCACGACGTCGTGCGGCGCCGCGGGGTTGAGGCGGCCCAGCACGCGCCGGATCTTGGCGAGCTCGTCCATCAGCCCGGCCTTGTTCTGAAGCCGCCCTGCAGTATCGACGATCAGCACGTCAGTGCCGGCCGCGGTGCCGCGTTTCACCCCTTCCCAGACGAGGCTGGCGGCATCGCTGCCCTCCGCGCCGGTAATGATCGGCACGTCGATCCGCTCCGCCCAGACCCTGAGCTGGCCGATCGCGGCGGCGCGGAACGTGTCGCCGGCGACCAGCATCACTTCGTAATCCTGCTCCTTCAGCAGGTGGGCGAGCTTGGCGATGGTGGTGGTCTTGCCGGATCCGTTGACGCCGATCACGAGGATCACCTGCGGGCGCGGGAACGCCTCGATCTCCAGCGGCTTGGCGACGGGAGCGAGGATGCCGGCGATCTCCTGCGCGACGATCTCCCGCACGCCCGCCTCGTCCAGCCCGCGCTCGTAGCGTTCTTCGGCGAGCCGGGCGCGCACGCGCGCCGCGGTGGCGGGGCCGAGGTCGGAGGCGATCAGCGCCTCCTCGATTTCGTCGAGCGTCGCGCGGTCGAGCCGCTCGCGGGTGAAAAGGCCGGTTAGATTGTCGCCGAGCCGGTCGGAGGTGCGGCGGAAGCCGCCGAGCAGCTTCTCGTGCCAGGGCAGATCGCTCATGCCGGAACGCCGACAAGGCTGTCGCCATCGACGCCAGTCATCCGAAC
>CAXTTP010000188.1:0-5786 GCA_964247195.1 uncultured Sphingomonadaceae bacterium | reverse complement strand
GGTCAGCACCGCCTCGTCCGACCGGAACAGCTCGCCCGCCTGGCCGGCAGCGCCCGCCGGCGCCGCCGCCGGGGTGAGCGGCGCCGGCAGGGCGGCGAGCGCGGCGTGGACCGCGGCCGGATCGCGGAAGCTCGTCCAGCACACCGACTTGAACAGGTCGATCGCGGCGGCCGGGTCGATCGGCTTCATCGTGCCGGCGACCGCGGCCGGGTTCGGGGGAAGCGCGCGAACGGCGCGCGCCATCGCGGGCGGAGCCGGCACGGCTGGGACCGCGGCCTGGAGAAAGAGGGAAAGCAGGATCATCGATCGGTCTCGTCAGTTGGGAGACGCCCGGCGCGACGTCGTCCATCCGGGGCCGGCGTCAGCGGCTTGCGGGTGCGCCATCGCCCGTGACCATGGCGGACGAGCCGGACGAGGCCAAGCGCTTTCCGGTCGGGAGCCGGTCAGGCCGAGCCGGCGGTCTGCAGCGCCTTCTGCCGCCGGCGCTGCACCGACGAGCCGAGACCCAGCGCCTCGCGATATTTGGCGACGGTGCGGCGCGCGATGTCGAAGCCCTTGGCGTTGAGCAGGTCGACGAGCTTGTCATCGGAGAGGATGTCGGTCGCGGCCTCGGCGGCGATCAGCTTGGCAATCTGGCTCTTCACCGCCTCGGCTGAGACGGCATCGCCGCCACCGGCCGCCTGGATGCCGCTGGTGAAGAAATACTTGAGCTCGAACAGGCCGCGCTCGCACGACAGATATTTGTTCGAGGTGACGCGGCTGACGGTCGATTCGTGCATCCCGATCGCATCCGCGACCGCGCGCAACGTCAACGGGCGGAGATGTTCGACGCCATGGAGGAAGAAGCCCTCCTGCTGCTTGACCAGCTCGGTCGCGACCTTGACGATGGTGCGGGCGCGCTGGTCGAGCGCCTTGACCAGCCAGTTGGCGCTGGCGAGACATTCGCTCAGCCACGCCTTGCCGGCCTTGTCCTGCTGGCCGGCGGAAAGCTCGACATAATAGCTGCGGTTGACGAGCAGCCGCGGCAGCGTCGCCGCATTGAGCTCGATCGCCCAGCCGGCGCGGGTGCGCGCGATGAACAGGTCGGGCACCGCCGCTTGGGTCGGCGCCGCGCCGAAGCGGAGGCCGGGTTTCGGATCGTAGCCGCGCAGCTCGCGGATCATATCGGCCAGATCCTCCTCGTCGACGCCGCAGATTCGCCGCAGCTGGGGGAGCGCGCCGCGACCGAGCAGCTCGAGATTGTCGAGCAGCCGCGCCATCGCCGGATCGTAGCGATCCGCCTCCCGGGCCTGGAGCGCCAGGCATTCGCCGAGCGAGCGCGCGCCGACGCCGGTCGGATCGAAGCCGTGAATGCCGGCGAGCACCCGCTCGACCAGCGCGAGGGCCACGCCGAGCCGCTGGGCGACGTCGAGCAGGCCGATGCCGAGATAGCCCGCCTCGTCGATCTGGTCGATCAGGTGCCCGGCGATCAACAGTTCGCGGCCGGAGAAGATGGTGCCGGCCTGCGCCATCAGATGATCGTGGAGCGAGAGGTCGCCGGCGATCGCGGCAAGATCGGGTCCATCCTCGGAGAAGCCGCCGCCGCCGATCCCGTCGAGCCCCAGCCCGCCGTCGAGCCCACGCAGGCTGTCGGCGGCGCTGTCGTGGTGAAAGGTCTCGGCATCATAGTCGACGTCGAGCGGCTGGTCGGCGACGGCGTCGCCGCGCTCGATCAGGAGGTCGGCGGTGGCCGGCTCGTCGCTGGCGGGACCGGTCTCGTCGGCGACGGCCGCGTCGCTCTCTTCGGCGCGTTCTTCGCCGCCGGCTTCCAGCAGCGGATTGCTGTCGATCTCGTCGGCGATGAACGCCTCGATCTCGAGGTTGGAGAGCGCCAGCAGCCGGATCGCCTGCTGAAGCTGTGGAGTCATCACCAGGGTCTGGCTCTGGCGCAGGTCGAGGCGAGGTCCGATCGCCATGGCCGATCGCCCGCCCGCTAGAGCGAGAAGCTCTCGCCGAGGTACAGCCGCCGCACATTCTCGTCGGCAACGAGCGCCTCGGGGCTCCCCTGGAACAGCACCTTGCCGTCGTAGATGATGCAGGCGCGGTCGACGATGTCGAGCGTCTCGCGAACGTTGTGGTCGGTGATCAGCACGCCGATGTCGCGCTTCTTGAGCTCGCAGACGAGATCGCGGATGTCGGCGATCGAGATCGGATCGATGCCGGCGAACGGCTCGTCGAGCAGCATGATCGAGGGATCCGCGGCGAGCGCGCGGGCGATCTCGCAACGGCGCCGCTCGCCACCGGAAAGCGCCATCGCGGCAGCATCGCGGAGATGGTCGAGGTGGAACTCGCGCAGCAGCACGTCCAGCCGCTCGGCGCGCACGTTCGCGTCCGGCTCGACCATTTCGAGCACCGCGCCGATATTCTGGCCGACCGTAAGCCCGCGGAAGATCGAGGTCTCCTGCGGCAGATAGCCGAGGCCGAGGATCGCGCGGCGGTACATCGGCAGGCCGGTGATGTCGTCGCCGTCGAGCAGGATGCGGCCGGCATCCGGCTTCACGAGCCCCATCACCGAATAGAAGCACGTCGTCTTGCCGGCGCCGTTGGGCCCGAGCAGGCCGACGACCTCGCCGCGCGCGACGGTGAGCGACACGTCGGACAATACCTGACGCCGGTCGTAGGCCTTGGCTATCGAGACGATCGACAGGCCGCGGATGCCCGCGTCGCCGGGGCTCATGTCGTGGGGCGGTTCGATGACGGCGTAATCGTTCATGGCAATCCTTGTGCTGTCCGTCGCACGTCCCGGTTAACAAGCACGCCACGATGCCCCCGTCGCGCGGCATGTCCTTAGCCGATTTCGGGGTTGGCGCGAAAGATGCAGGCGAAATGCGGCGAACACGTGAGGTCGATGGCGGCGGCGATCTCCGCGAAGCTAGTTCGCCTGCGGTGTCTGGGTGCGCTGCGGCACGGTAAAGCGGCCGGTGACGCGCCCGCCGCGGCCGCTGGTGCCGCCCGCGCCGCCCACCGCGCTGCCGTCGACGGTGGAGCGGCCGGTATTGAGGTCGATCACCAGCCGGCCGCCGTTCACGCGATTGTCGCCGCGGATGAGCGTGACCCCGCCCAGCATCGTGATCAGCCGCTTGTTGAGGTCGTAGATCGCGAACTGGCCGGTCGCGGTTTCGCTCGGGCTGGTCACCTTGACGCTGCCGCTCGCGTCGAGCCGCTGGATCTGGGTGCCGCCTGCGCCGCCGGTATAGGCGACGGTGACGCGGGCGGCGTCCAGCAGCAGGTCGGCCTGCTTGGCGTGGACGTTGCCGGAGAACACGGCGCGATCGGCGCGGTCCTGCACCTCGATCCGGTCCGCTTCCACGTTTACCGGGGCGTTGCTGTCATGGCCCTTGAGCGCCGAAACGCCGTTGTCGGGCGCCGGGGACACGACTGGGGCGGACGGCGTCTGGGCCGGCGCCGCGACCGCCAAGGCGGCAAGCAGCAGGGGGCCGGTGCGGATCATCGCGGTGCTCTGGACCGGGCCTGGACGATATGCAAGCGAGCGCCGTGGTCGAGCGTCACCACCCGGCTGTTGAGATCGGCGCGCAACCGGCCTCCGCTGAACGTGCCGAGCGGCATCGTGCCGTCGACCGGCGCCGCGCTCGTCACCACTCGCGTCGCCATGTCGAGCGTCACGTCGCGGGTCTGAATCCGGTAGCCGTCGGTCGACTGGAAGCTGACCGGCCCGTCGATCATCACGTTCTGGCTGTTCATGTCGTAACGGCCGTTGCGCGCATCGATCGTCGCCGGGCCGTCCTGCAGCGTGATCCGGGCCGACAGGTCGTTGAGCTTGACGATCGGGTCGCGCGAGGTCGCCTGCACGGCGGAGGCGGCGCGCAACGCGAACGGCTGGCCCTTGCTGTCCTGCCCGCGATAGAGCGCCTTGGTCACCCGCATGCGCTCCCGCGCGACGTCGACGCGGTCCTTGGAGAGCACGAAGGAGATGTCGCGGCCGACGGTGACCGGCGCCACCGCCATGAACACGACGAGCAATGCGACGGCGAGCGGCAAGGCGACCCGGGCGATGCGGATCGTGCGATCGTGGCTGCTGCCCGGCACCGCCCAGAGCTGGCGCTCGTTGCGCGCCTTGTCGGCAAGGTCGGACATTGTTTCGCGCGCCCGCTCAGATGTGGGCGAAGATGTCGACCTCTGGCCAGCCGGCCAGGTCGAGCGCGGCACGCGCCGGCAGGAAATCGAAGCAGGCCTGCGCGAGCGCCATCCGCCCCTCGCGCACCAGCCGCGTGTCGAGCTTCTCCTTGAGCGCGTGGAGATAGCGCACGTCGGAGGCGGCATATTCCTTCTGCGCGTCGGAAAGCTCGGAGGCGCCCCAGTCCGACGATTGCTGCTGCTTGGAGATATCCTGCCCGAGCAGCTCGCGGACCAGCTCCTTCAGGCCGTGGCGGTCGGTATAGGTGCGGACGAGGCGCGACGCGGTCTTGGTGCAGTAGACGGGGGCGGCGACGACGCCGATATAATGCTGGATCGCGGCGATGTCGAAGCGCCCGAAATGGTAGAGCTTCAGCCGTTCCGGATCGGCCAGCGCGCGGCGCAGCACCGGCGCGGCATAGTCGCTGCCCGGCGCGAAGCGGACGAGATGCTCGTCCGGGCCGCCGTCCGAGATCTGGACGAGGCACAGCCGGTCGCGTGGCGTGGAGAGCCCCATCGTCTCGGTATCGATCGCGATCGGGCCGGCGGCGAGGACGCCTTCCGGCAGGTCTTCTTCGTGGAGGTGGACGGTCATCGCGCCCGCATAGGCGTGCCGCGGCCTGCGCTCAATGGGCGGCGGGCACCCGTTTGCGCCGTGCGAAGATGTTGAGCCCCTCAACCAGCGCCGAGAACGCCATCGCCGCATAGATGTAGCCCTTCGGCACATGGTGGCCGAAGCCGTCGGCGATCAGCGTCATGCCGATCAGGAACAGGAAGGCGAGCGCCAGCATCACCACGGTCGGGTTCCTCTCGATGAACCGGGCGAGCGGGCCGGCTGCGGTCATCATCGCCCCCACCGCCACGATCACCGAGACGAACATCACCGGCACATGATCGGTCATGCCGACCGCGGTGATGATCGAATCGATCGAGAAGACGAGATCGAGCAGGATGATCTGGACGATCGCCGCGCCGAAACCCAGCCCCGCCTTGGCGGTGTCGAACATGTCCGCATTGGGATCATGGTCGACATTGTGGTGGATCTCCTTGGTCGCCTTCCACACGAGGAAGATGCCGCCGGCGATCAGGATGAAGTCGCGCCACGAAAAGCCGTGCCCGAACGCCTCGAACAGCGGCGTCGTCAGCCGCACGATGAACGCGGCGAGGCTGAGCAGCACGAGCCGCAGCCCAAGCGCGAGGCCGACGCCGATGAAGCGCGCCTTCGGCCGCATCGCTTCCGGCAGCTTGTTGGTCAGGATCGAGATGAAGATCAGGTTGTCGATGCCGAGCACGATCTCCATCACGATGAGCGCCGCGAGCGCGGCCCAGGTGGCGGGATCGGCGAAGATGGCTAGTATGTCCGTCATGTCATCTTCTCTGGCGACTGGCCGGGCCGGCGGCAAGCGTCGGGTGAGCCGTCGGTGCTTGCAAGTCGGTCGCTGCATACCGCGCGTCGAAAGCGACTCGCCGCGGGCTTGCTTTTCGGCTATGGCCGTGACTGGCGCGTAATGGGTTTGCGCCGGAAGGCTCGCGTGCCGTCGCCCGGTGCGTGCGGCTTTGCCATAGTGGGGCGAGCGGGAAAGATTTGAACGGCATGAGTTTCGATAGAGGGC